>JBQGOU010000018.1:0-5403 GCA_052086865.1 Cellulomonadaceae bacterium | reverse complement strand
GTGGTGGGGAGCAGGATCGTCGTCATCGGCACATCATCCCAGGTCCCGGTCGTCACCGGACCTGAGCCGCAGCAGCTGGGCCTTCGCCACGTCCTCGCGCGCCTTGGCGGCCTTCTTCTCGCTGGCCGCAGTGTCCCGGGGCGGTAGCTGGATCAACTCCTCCGCTTCGAGTCCGGCCCTCAGCTCGCGCACGCGCTCGAGCTCCGCGTCGAGCTCGGCGCCGAACAGGAGGGCAAGGTTGGAGATCCACAGCCACAGCAGGAACAAGATGACGCCGGCGAGCGCCCCGTAGGTCGCGTTGTAGCTGCCGAAGTTGCCCACGTAGAAGCCGAAGCCCACCGAGGCGAGGATCCACACGACGATCGCGACCGCCGCGCCCGGCGTGATCCAGCGCAGCCGCGGCTGCTTCACGTTGGGGGTCAGGTGGTACAGCATCGCCACGGCGCCGATGACGATCAGGAGGACGACCGGCCACTTGGCGATGCCCCACACGGTCAGGAAGGTGTCGCTCAGACCGATGACGGCGCCGATGCTCGCGGCGATCGGACCGGAGGTCACCAGCATCAGCGCGACCAGTGCCACGAGGATCAGCAGCCCGAGCGTGAGGGCGTACAGCACCGGGCGCAGCTTCCACACCGGCCGGCCCTCCTCGACGCCGTAGATCCGGTTCATGGCGCGGCTGAACGCGTTGACGTAGTTGGAGGCGGACCACAGCGCGACGAGCACACCGGCGATCAGCGCAAGGCCGGCGGACTGCGAGTCGACGATCTGCGCGAGGATCGGCTCGATCGTCTCCACGGCCTGGTCGGACCCGAGGTCGCGCACGATGTCGAGCAACCCGTCGAGGATCCTGGGTCCGTTGCCGACGACGCCGAGGATCGAGACGAGCGCCAGCAGTGCAGGGGCGACGGACAGCACCGCGTAGTAGGTCAGACCAGCGGCGAGATCGGTGCACTTGTCGTTCATGAACTCGCGCAGGCTCCGGGACAGCGCGTAGGCCCAGGTGTGCCGCGGCAGGTCGGTGGGCCCCGCGGCCTTGCGCGGGTCGTCCGGGTCGGGGGCGCCGGTGGCCCCGATGGAGGCGGGCAGCGGCCCGTCGTCGCTCGGCTTCGTCATCCCTCGATCTTGGGTCACCGCACACGGACCGGCATCTCGAGACGACTCCGGCGGCGGCGCCTCGCCCTCAGCCGTCGTCCGCTCGAGGCTCCCGGACGCCGCCGTGCAGCCTGGCCACCTCGGCGCGTAACGCACGAACCTCGGCGACCAGCTCGTCGAGCCTCGCCTCCCCGTCCGGGGCCCGCGTCACCGCGGGCGGCTCCGGGGCGACCGTCGGCGTCGCCTCGTCACCCGAGACGGCGGAGACGAGCCAGGACGCCAGCGTCGCCGTGACGACACCGAGCAGCGCGACACCACCCAGCATCAGGGAGAACGCGACGAAGCGGCCCGTCGTCGTCGCGGGGTACACGTCCCCGTAACCGACCGTCGTCATGGTCGTCACCGCCCACCACAGCCCGTCGCCGAAGTGGCGGATGGGCGAGGACGGCTCGGCCATCTCGGCCTCGGTCACCGCAAGGCCCCCCACGAGGAGCAGCAGCGCTGCCCCGCCGACGGCGTACACAACCACCCGCCCTCGCAGGGACTGCTTGCCGACGCGGTTGAGCACCCGCAACAGGATGACCAGGCGCAGCAGCCGCAGCGGGCGAAGCAGCGGCAGCACGATAATCGCGAGGTCGAACAGGTTGCGACGCACGAAGTGGCGGCGGTCCTCGGCCAGCCACAGCCGGACGGCGTAGTCGACGGCGAACAGGCCCCAGGTGACGTTGACCACGACCTCGCACGCCTGCTTCGTGGCCTCGGAGACTGCGGGCCACACGATCGGCACGGCATAGGCGCCCAGGAACACGAGCGCCACTGCCATCAGCGGGATCTCCGCCCGGCGCTCCCACCGCTCGACCCTCGACGCTGTGCCCATGGCGCACCATCCTGACAGAACCTCTCGAGCCGCCCGGGCCGTAGGCTGGGCGGCATGGACACCGAAGAGCGCCTGGCCGTATTCCTCGACTACGAGAACCTTGCGCTCGGGGCACGCGACCACCTGGGCGGCCTGCCCTTCGACTTCGCCCCCATCGCGGATGCCCTGGCCGTCCGCGGGCGCGTCGTGGTCCGCCGGGCCTATGCGGACTGGTCCTACTTCGACGAGGACCGCCGCTCGCTCACCCGCCACCAGGTCGAGCTCATCGAGATGACCCAGCACATGGGCGCCTCGCGCAAGAACGCCGCGGACATCAAGATGGTGGTCGACGCGATCGAGATGGCCTTCGAGCGCGAGTACGTCTCGACGTTCGTCATCTGCACCGGGGACAGCGACTTCTCCCCGCTGGTGAACAAGCTGCGCGAGATGAACAAGCGCGTCATCGGCATCGGGGTGGAGAACTCGACCTCCCGCCTGCTGCCGCCCGCGTGCGACGAGTTCCTCTACTACGACCGGCTCGAGGGCGTCGAAGTGTCCGACGCCCCCGCGGCCCGGCGCCGTCGCGGCGCCCACGCGCACCGACCGGCTGCCGCACCCGCCGCACCCGCCGTCGTGGCCGAGGCCCCACCCGCGCCGGTGGCGCCCGCCCCGGCGGTCGAGCCCGAGCCGGTCGCCGTCACGCACGAACCGGGTGATGAGCCCGACGTCGGCCGCCTCGCCGTGCGTGTCGCGCAGACGCTGGCGGACCTGCAGAGCACCGCCAGCGGGGCCGTCGTCGCCTCCACGCTCAAACGCACCCTGCTGCGCAAGGACCCCACGTTCTCCGAGGCGGACTACGGCTTCCGCGCCTTCGGCGAGCTGCTGCGCCACCTGGCCGACCGCGGCGTCATCGAGCTCACCCCGGGCCCGGCCGCCGGCGACCCCGAGGTCTCACTGCCCGAGCACGGGGACCGCGAGGAGGCCTTCGCGCTGCTGCGCGCCGTCGTCGTCGACCTCGCCGCCGGCGGCCTGCAGGTTCCGCTGTCCGGCCTCAAGGACCAGCTGCGCAAGCGGCAGCCCGCGTTCAGCGAGAAGACACTCGGGTACCGCAGCTTCCTGCAGTTCTGCAAGGCCGCCCAGGCCGACGACGTCATCGGCCTGGCCTGGGACGAGGACGAGGACGGCTACGTCGTCACCGTTCCCGAGGACTGAGACCGCCACCCCCGGAGCGCCGCTCCGCGTTCCGGTGCTTCCGGGAGGCATGTCCGCCATGTGAACACCTGGCGCCCCGCCGTTCCTCGGGGTCCGCACGCGCCTAGGGTGGCGCGCATGAGCGAGCTCAGCACCGTCACGAAGGGCTGTCCGTAGGGCGACGGCCCGCGCCTGCCCGCGGTCCGTCGTCCTGCCCCCGCCCCGACGACCTCGACCGAAGGAACGACTATGACCACCCCTGACTCCGCCGACGCGCCGTCGGCCCGCTCCGCACCACCTCAGCCTGTCACCGTCGAGCGCGTACGGTCCGTGCACCTGTCCGAGGACTGGCTCGCCACAATCGTGGGCCTCGCCCTCGTCGCACTCGGCATCGCCGGTCTTATCCCCGCCGGGCTGGTGCCCTGATGGGCGCCCCCGCCACCGCGGCGGCCCCGGCCCCGGCGAAGCACCCGAGCCTCGAGAACTCCGTCGTCCAGGACGGCCGCTCACCGGGCCCGGTGTTCCTGATCGCCGGATTCGTCGTCCTCTTCGGGCTTGCGTGGCTCACCCGGTTCCTCGAGCAGAACGTCCCCGGCTGGCTGGCGGACACCGCGCTGGGCGGCGTGGCCAAGTCGGTCGAGTACCCGGTGTACGCGATTGCGCTCGGGCTGCTCGGCAACGCCGCGCTCTCCGCGCTCGGCCTGCGCGCCCGTCTGGCCGCCGCGTTCAAAACCGAGTTCTTCATCAAGACGGGTCTCGTGCTGCTGGGGGCCACCGTCAACCTCGCCGTCATCGTCACGGCAGCGGGCCCGGCCATCGCGCAGGCGTTCCTGCTGATCACCCTCGTGTTCGGCTTCACCTGGTGGCTGGGGGGCAGGCTCGGCATCGACGACAAGCTGCGCGCCCTGCTCGCCTCCGCGGTCTCCATCTGCGGGGTGAGCGCCGCAATCAGCGCCGCCGGCGCGGTGCAGGCGAAGAAGGAGCAGCTCGCCTACGCCGCGAGCATCGTCATCCTGTTCGCCCTGCCGTCGATCTTCATCCTGCCGGCCCTCGCCCAGGCCTTCGGGCTCAGCCCGGCCGTCGCCGGTGCCTGGATCGGGGGGAACATCGACACCACGGCCGCGGTCACGGCGGCCGGTGCGCTGGCCGGGGACGAGACGCTGCAGATCGCCGCCATCGTCAAGACGACGCAGAACGCCCTGATCGGCGTGGTCGCCATCGCCCTGACCGCGTACTGGGCCTTCAAGGTGGAGCGCACCGCAGGGGCCTCGGCCCCGCGGCTGTCCGAGCTGTGGACCCGCTTCCCCAAGTTCGTGCTCGGCTTCCTGCTCGCCTCCGTCATCGCCACGGCCTACGTGAGCGCGGTCGGAGGGGACGCCTCGGCGGCCAACATCGGGGTGCTGAAGTCGCTGAGCACAGTGTTCTTCATCATCGCGTTCGTCTCGATCGGCCTCGAGTTCAACGTCTCCGCCGTGCGGACCGCCGGGTGGAAGCCGCTTGTGGTGTTCGGCTCGGCGACCGTGTTCAACCTCGTCGTCGGCCTCGGCCTCGCGCTGGTGCTGTTCCGCAACGTCGTCGTCTAGCGGCGGCGTCGAACCCACACGGCCCACCAGCCGTCCCCCGCGCGGAATCCGCGCCGGAGACCACTCCCAGCCGTCCCCCGCGCGGAATCCGCACCGGAGACCACTCCCAGCCGTCCCCCGCGCGGATTCCGCGCCGGGGACGGCTGGAAACGGCCGGCTCCCGGCACGCGCGTACGCTGGAATCGTGAACAGCTCGCCCCGCCAGGGCCCCGTAACCGTGCTCACGGGCGCCGGCATCTCCACCTCGTCCGGCATCCCCGACTTCCGCGGCCCGAACGGCGTGTGGACCAAACATCCCGAGCAGGCCCGGCTCCTGGACTACCCCCTGTACATGTCCGACCCCGAGATCCGGCGCCAGTCGTGGCAGGCGCGGCTGCACTCCCCCGTGTGGGACGCGCATCCGGGTCCGGCCCACCGGGCGCTCGTGGACCTGGAGCACGCGGGCGCGCTGCAGGCCGTCGCGACGCAGAACTTCGACGGCCTGCACCTAGCGGCCGGCAACAGCCCCGCCAAGGTCCTCGAGCTGCACGGGTCGATCCGCACGTGCGTGTGCACCGGCTGCGACTGGAGGGGCCCAACGCCTCAGGTGCTGGCGCGCCTGGCCACGGACCCCGACCCGCACTGCGAGGTGTGCGTCTCGATCCTGAAGACCTCGACGATCATGTTCGGCGAGATGCT
>JBQGOU010000017.1:0-20509 GCA_052086865.1 Cellulomonadaceae bacterium | reverse complement strand
GTCATGGGCGAACGCCGCGAGCGCGGCGCGCGCACCGGACGCCGCGCCGAGCTCGACGAGGCGCTGCAACGCAATCGTGCCGTCGGTGATGGTGCCCGTCTTGTCGAGGCACAGCACGTCGACCCGAGCCAGGACCTCGACTGCGGGAAGCTCCTGCACCAGCACCTTCTGGCGCGCCAGCACCATCGCCGCGAGTGCGAAGTTCATCGAGGTGAGCAGGACCAGGCCCTCGGGGATCATGCCGACGACGCCGGCCACAGCCGCGACCACGGCGTCGCGCCAGCTGCCGGAGCTGAGTGCGGCGCTCCACCCGCCGTTCGCGCGCAGCTGGCTCCAGGCCAGCAGCAGCGCGATGGGGATGATCCCGATCGAGACGACCTTGAGGATGGTGTTCACCCCGGCGCGCAGATCGGAGTGCACCACCGAGTACCGCTTCGCCGCGGCGGTGATCTGGTTGGCGTAGCCCTGGACCCCGACGCGGGTGACGCGGGCGCAGGCGGACCCCGCGACGACGAAGGAGCCGGAGAACAGCTCGTCGCCCGGCTCCTTGGTCACCGGCAGCGACTCCCCCGTCAGCAGCGACTCATCGACCTCGACTCCGCTGGTGGCGAGCACGAGCGCGTCGGCGGGCACCTGGTCCCCCGATCCCACGAGCACGACGTCGTCGATCACGATGGCGGACAGGCCGATCTGGCGCTGCTCGCCGTCGCGCACGACCAGGGCGTGCGGCGCCTGGAGGATCGCGAGCCGGTCCAGGGTGCGCTTGGCGCGGTACTCGGTGAGGATGCCGATGGCGGCGTTGATGACGATGACGAACCCGAACAGGGCGTCCGGCCACCGGCCCGTGGCCGCGACCAGAACGAATGCCACGCCCAGCACGAGGTTGAACAGCGTGAGGACGTTCGCGCGCCAGATGTCCGCCAGCGAGCGCGAGGTGCGGTCCGGGACGGCGTTGCTCTGCCCGGCCGCGTGCCGAGCCTCGACCTCGGCGGTGCTCAGGCCCGCGCCAGGATCGGTCATACGGTCCGGCCCTTGTCCGGGCCCTTCCGCTCGAGCACCGCGACGCACTCCACGTGGTGGGTCATGGGAAACAGGTCGAAGGCCCGCAGGCCCGTGAGTGTGTAGTCGTGCTCGCCGGCCGCGGCCACGTCGCGGGCCAGTGCGGCAGGGTCGCAGGCCACGTACACGAGGCGGCTCGCACCCGTCGCGGCGAGCTGAGACATCACCGCAGGTCCGGCACCGGCGCGCGGGGGGTCGAGCACGACGACGTCGGCACGAGGCGTGAGCTCGGCCAGCACCCGGGCCACGTCGCCGGTGTGCAGCGCAACCTGCGGGGCCTCGTGCAGCGCGCGGCGCGCATCCTTGACCGAGCGGGCGTCGGCCTCCACCGCCTGTACCCGCCCGTCCGGGCCCACGGCGTCGGCCAGCGGGACGCTGAACAGGCCGGCGCCGGCGAACATGTCGAGCACATGCGCTCCCCCGACGTCGCCCGCGGCCGACAGCACCGCCTGCGCCAGCACCGCCGGGGCCGCGCGGTGCACCTGCCAGAAGCCGTCGGCGGCAACCCGGAAGCGGTGCTCGGTCTCGCCCACGCGCACCGACTCGACGACGGTACGCCGGGCATTGGGACGGTCGTCGGGCCTGCCCCCGCGCCAGGGTCGCCCGTCCACCAGCACCACGGGGGTGCTGCCGCACGCCGGGGCCACGACGTCGATGGTGGTACCCGGGCGCCAGCGGCGCGTGAACACCTTCTCCCGTGCGCACGCGGCCGCAACCTCCGCGGTGGCCAGCGGCATGTCGGCCAGCGCATGCACGTCGTGGCTGCGGTGCCCACGCATACCGGCGCGCCCGTCCGCTCCGGCCACAAGACCGATGCGGGTGCGCCACCCCAGGCCGCCGCGCTCAGGGTCCCCGGGAGCCGCCTCGACGACGACGGACGGCTCCACGCCGGCCAGGTGCCGCAGCTGCTCGGACACGACCGCGGCCTTCCACTCGCGCTGCGCGGGCAGCGCGACGTGCGCCAGCTCCCCGCCTCCCACTCCTCCCGGACCCGCGGCGGGCCACACCGAGGGCACCCGGTCCGGGCTCGCCTCAAGCACCTCCACGGCGTCCGCCCGCCAGAACCGGGCCTCGGGCCCGGCCTCGGTCAGCCGCGCCCGCACCCGCTCCTCCGGCAGCGCGTGCCGGACGAAGACGACGCGGCCCTCATACCGGGCGACGCAGTGCCCGCCGTGCGCGACGGCGCCGACCTCCAGCTCGATCGTCGGGTCCGGAAGCATGGTCTGCTGGCTCATCGCCGTCCTTCCTCGGGACGCACGGTGCGTCCGGATACCTTGCCGGAACCGTCCGCCGCCGCACGCTCGGGCGGCGGGGGCAGTGCCGGGTCGTTCGGGCCGGAGGTCCGTGCGGAGGCCAGGCGCCAGGGCACCGACGCGACGACGACGCCGGGCAGGGCCAGCAACCGGTCCCGCAGGCGGCGCACGTCCTGGTTGTGCAGGAACCGCTCCCACCAGTGCCCCACGACGTAGGCGGGCAGGAACACCACGACCAGGTCCCGGGGGCTCTCCCGCCGGATCGAGCGGACGTAGGCGACCAGCGGCCGGACGGGGTCCCGGAACGGGGCGTCCAGCACCCGCAGGGGCACGGGCAGGCGCAGCTGCTCCCACCCACGCACCGTGGCGGCGGTCGCGACCGGGTCCGCCCCGACGGTCACCGCCTCAAGCACCGACGGCCGGGTGGCCCGCGCGTAGGCGAGGGTGCGCAGGGCAGGGCGGTCCACCTCGGTTACCAGCACCAGCCCGTGCACCCGGCTGGGCAGGGCGCGTTCGTCCTCGACGTTCTCACTCACTGCCACATCGTCGCGCACCCGGTCGTAGTAGCGGCGCACGGCGCGCATGAACGCATAGCCGAGCCCGATGCCGAGCACCGCGGCCCAGGCGCCGTAGGTGAACTTGCCCACGACGACGACGGCGAGCACCACGGCCGTCAGCACCAGTCCGGAGGCGCTCACGAGCCGGGACCGGCGCATGCCGGCGCGCAGACGCGGGTCGTGCTCGAGGCGCAGCATCCGCCCCCAGTGCCGGACCATGCCCAGCTGGGAGAGGGTGAAGGAGGTGAACACCCCGACGACGTACAGCTGGATGAGGTCGGGCACCCGGGCCCCGAAGGCCCAGACGAGACCGACCGCGAGCACGGCCAGGACCAGGATCCCGTTCGACAGGACGAGACGGTCCCCGCGCATGCGCAGCCGACGCGGCACGTAGTCGTCCCCGGCCAGACGCGCGGCCAGCGCCGGGAAACCGTGGAAGGCGCTGCTCGCGGCGAACAGCAGGATGACAGCCGTCAGGAGGACGACCACGGCGAAGACCACCGGAATGCTCGTGAACACCGCGTCGGCGACCTGCGCCAGCACCGGGACCTGCACGTGGTCGGCGGACACGGGGGCGCCGTCGAGCAGCAGCTGGGCGGCGGGGTCGGCGACGTACTGCACCCCGGCGGCCCGCGCAAGCCACAGGACGACCAGGAGCAGCGCACCCGAGACCGCCCCGGCCAGCGCGAGCGTAGTCGCCGCATGGCGTGAGCGCGGCCGGGTGAAGGCGGGCACCTGGGTGCTGATCGTCTCCACCCCGGTGACGGCGGCGCCGCCCGAGGCGAACGCCCGCGCGAGGAGCAACGCCCCGGCAACCCCGGTCATGCCCTGGTCGAAGGCCGCGGACGGCACCAGCTCGTACGCGGCGCTCTGCGCCGTGGCCAGGTTCCCGGCCGCGAGCTGGACGGCGCCGACCACGCCGGTGAGCCCCACGACGGCCATGAAGGCGTACACGGGCACGACGGCGGCGCGCCCGCGTCGGCGCATGCCCCGCAGGTGCAGCAGGGTCAGCAAGACCACGGCCGCCGTGGCCACCACGGCCTCGTGGCCGCGCAGCCCCGGGATCAGCGCGGCGGCGTACTGCGCGCCGGAGGACACGGACACGGCGACGGTCAGCGCATAGTCCACGAACAGGGCGCTGGCCACGGTCACCCCGGCACGTGCGCCGAGGTTGGTGCCGACGATCTCGTAGTCCCCGCCCCCGGAGGGGTAGGCGCGCACGTTCTGCCGGTAGGACAGCACGACGACGGCGAGCACGACGACGACCGCGAGACCGACCCACACCGACAGCGTCGTCGCCGCGAAACCCGCCAGGGCGAGGGTGAGCAGGATCTCGTCGGGTGCGTAGGCGACCGAGGAGAGGGCGTCGGCCGCGAAGGTGGGCAGCGCGGCCCGCGGGGGCACGGCAGCTGCCGCCGGGTCGCTGCTGCGGACCGGCCGGCCGATCAGCAGCCGCTTGGCTGCGTCCGCGATGGCTGACACGATGGTCCATGCTAGGCCCCGGCGCGCGGTGAGGACACGCACCCGCTCGCCGGTATAGCGTCGTGGCGTGCACTTCGTGATCATGGGCTGCGGCAGGGTCGGGGCGACCTTGGCCATGTCCCTCGAGGACAACGGCCACTCCGTCGCGATGATCGACCAGACGCCGGAGAACTTCCGCCGCCTCCCCCAGCGCTACGCGGGCAAGAAGGTCACCGGCCTCGGCTTCGACCGCGACACGCTGGGACAGGCGGGCATCGACGAGGCCTATGCGTTTGCGGCCGTGTCCGAGGGGGACAACTCGAACATCATCGCCGCACGGGTGGTGCGCGAGACCTACGGCGTGGACAACGTCGTGGCGCGCATCTACGACCCGCACCGCGCGGAGGTCTACCAGCGCCTGGGCATCCCGACCGTCGCCACCGTGCGCTGGACCGCGGACCAGGTGCTACGACGCATCCTGCCGATGGGGGCGACCGACGAGTACCGCGACCCCTCCGGGCAGATCAGCCTGTGCCAGGTCGACCTGCACCCCGGCTGGGTGGGGCAGACCGTCGCGCGCCTTGAGCAGGCCACCGGCGCGCGGGCCGCCTTCGTCTCCCGCTACGGCGGCGGGGTGCTGGCCCGCCCCGAGCTGGTGCTGCAGGACGAGGACGTGCTGCACCTGCTCGTGCGCACACAGGACACCGCGGTGGTCGAGCGCACGGCCACCCGCGCTCCGGAGGTGCTGGACTGATGCGGGTGACGATCGCGGGAGCGGGCTCCGTGGGACGCTCCATTGCGCGCGAGCTGGCTGCGCACGGGCACGACATCGTGCTGATCGACCGCCAGCCCACCGCCATGCGTGTCGCGCACGTGGCCGAGGCCGACTGGCTGCTGGGCGATGCATGCGAGCTGTCCACGTTGACCGAGGCCAAGGTCGACGAGTGCGATGTGATCGTGGCCGCCACCGGGGACGACAAGGCCAACCTGGTCATCTCGCTGCTCGCCAAAACCGAGTACGGCGTGCCCCGCACGGTCGCCCGCGTCAACAATCCCAAGAACGAGTGGATGTTCGACGAGGCCTGGGGCGTCGATGTCGCCGTCTCCACGCCCCGCATTATGACGTCCATGGTGGAGGAGGCCGTCGCCGTCGGGGACCTGGTGCGGATCTTCACCTTCCACCAGTCGGGGGCGGACATCCTCGAGATCACCCTGCCGCCGGACTCACCGTTGATCGGCACCCGGGTGGGCGCGGTACCCTGGCCGCCCGGGACGGTGCTCGCGGCGATCGTGCGCGGGTCTCAGCCCCTGGCGCCGCAGTCCGATGACACCCTCGAGGAGGGCGACGAGCTGCTGCTCGTCACGAGCCGGGACGTCGATGAGCCGGCCCTGGGTCGGCTGCTGGCCGGCGGACCAGAACCCACGTCCCCCACAGGGTCAGCGCCATCAGCGGAACGCCCATGACCAGGCGTGCGGTGCCCAGCCAGCCGACGCCGTCGGCGGCGAGGTAGAGCGGGACCTGGACCGCGAGCCGCAACGCGAACAGCGCCACCCACAGCCAGGTCGCGGCCGCATAGCGGCGCACGAGGGCGGGGTCCGCCCGCCAGGCCGTCACCGCGGACCACGCCGGCAGTGCCGGAGCCGGCTGAACCGGCTGGCCCTGCGCCTCCGCGGGCACGGGTGCGGCCGGGACGGATGCGGAGCCGTCAGCAGGGACGGCGCCGGTCGCGCTCCCCGGCGCGGGGGCTGCGGGGGCGCCGAACCCGGCGCGCAGCGCCTCGACCACGACGCCGACCGCCGGCCAGCGCACCAGGATCGAGGCGGCACAGACGGTGACGTAGATCGCGTTGATCCACAGCCCGTACGTGAAGTAGTCGCGCGCCTCCCCCGTGCGCCACGCCCAGAGCACACCGATCGCGACGCCGAGCAGCCCGCTGAGTGCCTGGGTGACCGGGGTGCGCTGCACCAGCCGGACGGCGGTCGCGACGAGCGCCACGGCCCCGGCGGCCACCAGGGTCGGCACAAGCTCGCCGGTGATGACGTACATGGTCACGAACACGAGTCCGGGCGCAAGCGACTCGACCATGCCGCGCACGCCCCCGACGGCGTCGCGCAGGGAGAACTCCGCGGAGGTCAGCACGCGCATCCCGCGCGCGCCCTCCCCCGTGCCACCGGCCGGGTCGTGCTCAGCGGGCATCGTCGGCTCCCGGCAGCAGCTCATAGCGCGGGTTGAACATGATGTGCCGGCCCTTGACGTCCACGACAAGCCCGGTCGCGCACATGCGGCGCCCCGGCTCGATGCCTGGGATCTGGCGCCGGCCGAGCCAGACGAGGTCCACCGATCCCGACCCGTCGTAGAGCTCGGCCTCGACGGCCCGGGCTCGTTCGGCCGGGCGCAGCACCACCGAGCGCACGACGCCCGCCACCGAGGCGCGCCGCCTGGGCACCAGGACGTTCGCGCGCGTGGTGCCCGACTGAGCCTGCGCGACCTGACGCTCCTCGTGCGCCGCGACCTCCTCCTGGGAGGACAGCAGGCCGCGCAGCGCGGTGCGCACGCTCATGCGCCCGGCCCCGTCCTGGCGGGGCTCACCCGATCTCCGTGATCTCTGGACCGCGCTCGAGCGGGCCGAGGGCCGGGCGGGCCGGCTGCTCGGGTGCGGGCCGCCGGCGCATCTCCGGCATGGTCAGGGCCAACAGGTCGCGCGGTGCCCGCGCCGTCTGGTCGCGGACCACGACCACGCCTGCGAACAGGCCCTCGAGCGCTGTGGCCGCTGCGGCGTCCGTGGCGGCCTTGCCGGTGATCACGCCGCGCAGGAACCAGCGCGGCCCGTCGTAGCCGATGAAGCGGATGGCACGCTGCACACTCGCCCCGGACGGGTCCGTGGCGTTCATCCGGGCGTGCAGCTCGGTGCCGAAGCGCCCGGGGGCCTCCTGGACGTCGGCGCCCTGTGTGCGCAGCGACGCGGCGATCTCCTCGCGGATCTCGTCCCAGATCCCCTCGGTCCGCGGCGCGGCGAAGGCCTGGACCTGCAGCGCCGAGCCGTCGATCATCACCGCGACGCCGGTGACCTGGCTGGACTTCTTGTCGACCTCCATGCGCATCTGCATGCCGGGCAGTGCGGGAAGCCACACGGCACCGAGGTCGAGCCGCGGGCCGCGCTCGGCCACCTCGCTCGCATCCCACGGGCCGTGTCCGCCGTCCGGGCCGACGGAGGCGTCCACCTCGCCGTCGGCTGCGTCGGTCTCCTGAGCCGAGGACTCCGACGTCGCGTCGGCCTCCTCGGGTACGGCGTCGTCGGCGCGCTGCGCGCGTCGAGAGAACAGGCCCACTTGTCGTATCCCTTCACCGTGTGCTCGCCCGAGCACGTGCGCACCAGCCTATGTCGCGCCGCGTGCGCGTGTCTCATCCGGCCGCGCCGGACCACCCGCCGCTCGAGCCGAAGCCACCCTCGCCGCGCTGCGAGCCGGGCAGGGTCTGGGCGGGAACGAACCGGGCGCGGGTCACCTGCTGGATGACGAGCTGGGCGATCCGGTCCCCGCGCCGCAGCCGCACACTCTGCACGCGGTCGGTGTTCAGCAGCGTCACCGCGATCTCACCGCGGTAGCCGGCGTCCACCGTGCCAGGGGCGTTGACGATGGTCAGCCCGTGGCGTGCGGCCAGGCCAGAGCGTGGGTGGACAAAGGCGGCGAAGCCGTCCGGCAGCGCAATCGACACGCCGGTGGGCACCGTCACCCGCTCCCCCGGGGAGAGCTCGACGTCCCGGGCCGCGACGAGGTCTGCCCCCGCATCGCCGGGATGGGCGTATGTCGGGACCGGCAGCTCCGGATCGAGCATGCGGACGAGGACCTCGAGACCTTCGGGCTGGTGGATCACGCGCCCGATCCTAGCCGCCGTGCGAGCCAGGTGCGCCGGCTGGCATGCTGGTGCCATGGAGTCCTCGCCCAGCCCCGCACCCGGACCAGGCACGGATGCGACCGCCGGGGTTCGCAGCGCACCGCGGTTCCGCGAGCGTCTCGTGCCCGGGGTGGGCGGCTGGGCGGCGGTGCTCGGCTTCGCCGTCGTCGCACTCGCCGCCGTCTATGTCGTGCATCCGGTGGCCGGCGCGGTGACGGGCGCCATCACACTCGTTGCGCTCGCCGTGGCCGCGTGGGTCACCTCACCGGTCATCGAGGTGGGCGCGGACGAGCTGCGCGCGGGCCGTGCCCGTATCCCGGTCCGCTTCCTCGGGGAGCCCGAGGAGCTCGACCGTGCCGGTGTCGCCCGCGCCACGGGCCCTGGCTTCGACGCCCGGACCTACTGCTGCCTGCGCACGTGGACGGGCCACGCGGTGTGGCTGACGGTGCACGACCCGCAGGACCCGACGCCGGCGTGGCTCGTCTCCACGCGCCACCCTGGCGCGCTGGCCGCCGCCGTTCGTGCCGCGCAGGGGCGCGGCTAGGACGGGGGTGGGGCGTCCTGCCCCACCCCCGTGCCTGGTCGCCGGATCAGGCGGCGCACTCCGAGCAGACCGGCTGACCGTTCTTCTCGTAGGCGAGCTGACTGCGGTGGTGCACCAAGAAGCACTGGGTGCAGGTGAACTCGTCGGCCTGGCGCGGCAGCACCCGGACCGAGAGCTCCTCGTCGGATAGGTCGGCGCCGGGCAGCTCGAAGCCCTCTGCCGCCTCGGCCTCGTCCTCGTCGACGACGCCCGAGCTCTTGTCGGAACGGCGTGTCTTGAGCTCCTCGATCGAGTCCTCGGACAGGTCTTCCTCGGACTTGCGGGGGGCGTCGTAATCGGTAGCCATCTGTGTGCGGTACTCCGTACTCGTCGAAACTGGTCGTCATCGGGGCGGTGCCTCGGGCCGGGGCTCGGGGGAGCCGTCGTCGGCCTGCGGCCTCGCCGTGGCGTCGACACCGGTGGCCGATGTCGTCTCCGTCGTACAAGCGTCGGCAGGTCCAGTCTGTTCCCGAATCCGTTCCCACGCGGCGATGGGATTGTGCACCATTTCTCGGCAAAGTGCACGCGGGCCGGCGCGCTCAGGCGCCCGGGTCCCCGCGGCGCATGCCGCGCCAGGGCCCGGGAGCCAACCAGTGCAGCCGCAACGCGGTCAGGCGCAGGGTGAAGACCGCGGCGACGATGAGGATGCCCATGAGGTCGCCCAGGACGTCGAAGTGGCCGGCCACGACGGTGGCTCCGGCGCCCAGCAGGGCCGGAATGGCGTACAGCTCCCGCTCGCGCAGCACGATCGGCGCCTCGTCGAGCAGAAGGTCACGGACCAGCCCGCCGCCGATGCCGGTGAGCATCCCGACGAACACCGCGGCCACGGGCCCGGCGCCGAGCTCGAGCCCCTTCTGCGCACCGACCACGACGAAGAAGGCGAGCGCACCGGCGTCGAGCACGATGATGGCGCGACGCATCCGGGCCAGGCGGGGGTGGAAGAAGTAGATCGTCAGGCCGGCGAGAACCGTCGCCGCGACGAAGCGCCAGTCCGACACGCCGACGGGCGGCACGGCGCCCAGGAGGACGTCGCGCAGGATCCCGCCGCCCAGGCCCGTGGCCCAGGCGAGCAGGAGGACGGCGAACAGGTCGAAGTTCTTGCGCACGGCGGCAAGGCCGCCGGACAGCGCACCGCAGAAGATGGCGGCGAGCTCGAAGGCGTGCTCGGCGACGAGAGGGATCTCCACGGCCCCGATCATGTCAGCACATGCCGGCCGCTCGGCACTCCGTTCGCGGCACACCGGCTCGCCTCCGCCGGTTCGGGCGGCGATGATGGCACCCTCGAACATGACAGCGACCGGCAGGCGGGCGCACAGGAGGACTCATGGCTGACCTGGAACTGGTGGGCTTCGACGAGGACGGCGAGCATCTGGTGCTCGCTGCGCCCGGCGGTGCCCGCTTCAGGTTGCGCATCGACGACGAGCTGCGCGCCGCGGTGCGCAGGGACCGGCCCCGTCTGGAGCACCTGCGCGCCTCGGGCGCCGGCAGCCTGCCACCGCGGGAGATCCAGGCCCGCGTCCGCGCGGGCCTGAGCGCCCAGGAGATCGCCGAGTCCGCGGGGATCGGCATCGAGCAGGTCCGCCGCTACGAGGGCCCGGTGCTCGCCGAGCGCGAGTTCATCGCCTCCCGCGCGCAGCGCACGCAGGTGGGCCGCGAGTCCGATGCGCCCGTGCTCGGCGAACTGGTGACCGATCGGCTCGCCGCACGCGAGGTCGCACCGGAGTCCCTGGTGTGGGACGCATTCCGACCCTCGGACGGCCCATGGACGGTGCGCGTGGACTTCGACGTGGCGGGCAGCGCCAAAACCGCCACGTGGTCCTTCGATCCCGCCACCCATGCCCTCAAGGCTCTGGACGACGAGAGCCGGTGGCTGTCGGAGACCGAGGTTCCGGACGAGGTCGTCCCGCGCCGCCATCTCGCGCCCGTGCGTTCCCAGGTCTTCGACGTCGAGGCGCACCGCGAGGAGCCCGAGGAGCAGCCTCCTGCCGACCGCACCGACTCGATCCTGCACGACCTGCGCTCCAAGCGTGGGGTGCGCCAGCCTGCGCCCGAGCCCGAGGACGACGAGGAGTTCGAGGGCTTCGGCCCCCAGCAGTCCCTGTTCGAGTCGGTGACCCCGCACTCCGAGGAGGCCTCGGCTCGCGTGGCGGCGTCAGCGCGCTCGGCGTCCTCGGCCTCCTCAGCGGCGGAGTCGCACGGCGAGGCCACGCTGTACACGCTCGGTCGCTCGGCCGCGTCCGCCGAACCCGCGGCGCCCGAGGAGGGCACGGACACCGCAACGGCGCCGGGCGCCACGGACGACGAGGCCGTCCCGCCGCCGCTCGAGAAGGTCAAGCCCGGACGCAAGGGTCGCCCCAAGGTCCCCAGCTGGGACGAGATCGTCTTCGGCGCCAAGCCCGAGTAGCGGGCGGCCCCGCACTCGGGGGCGCCCGCGCTCAGCCGTGCGCCACGAGCAGCGGGACAGTCATCTCTTCGGGCGTCAGCGAGCCGTGCACGCCCACGAGGCCGATTGACGCGGGCGTCTGGCTCGCCGAGTCCACGACGGTCGCCCGGCCGGTCGCGGCGACGACCACGTCGCCGATGGCGGGCAGCACATGGGGCGCCACGGGACCGAACAGGCCGGAACCGATCGCCTCCTCCTTCGTCATGACCACGGCGTGGGCACCGAGGCGATTCTGCCACCGCTCGGCCACCGCACGGGAGTCACCTTGAGCGCGCACGTACACGTGTGTCGCCCTCGGCTCGCCCGCAACCATGTCCACACCCTCGCGCAGCGCCGCGTCGTGCGCCACGTCCCACCGGCACGCCGGGTCGACGTCGATCATCCCGTGGTCCGCGGTCAGCACGACCAGGGTGTCCCGCGGAAGACTGCGCACAAGCCGGCCCAGCTCACGGTCGAACTCCGACAACGCGTCCCCCCACTCGGCGGAGCGCCAGCCGTGATGGTGTCCGGCCTTGTCGATGTCCCCCCAGTACAGGTAAACCAGGCCGGGCGCACGCAGCGCCCGCAGCGTGGTGTCCACCCGGTCCCCCAGCGAGTCCGCGGCGGCGTACCCGGCGCCGCGCAACGCGGCACCCGTCATCCCCGAGCCGGCGAAGCGCCGGGGCCCGACACTGGTGACCGCGACGCCGGCCGCGGCCACGGCTTCGAAGACCGTCGGCTGCTGCTGGACCTGCGCCGGCTCGCCGAGCCCGTCCCACGAGACCATGTTGGCCAGGCGCCCCGTCCACGGGTTGCGCACGGTGTAGCCCAGCATGCCGGTGCACCCCGGAACCGACCCCGTGCCGAACACCCCCAGCGAGGCCGCCGTCGTCGAGGGAAACCCGACCACCAGCTCACGGCCCGCCGCGCTCAGCGCCCGTAGCGTCGGGGCATGACCGAGGCGTTCGGCCAGGATCCGCGACCCCAGCCCGTCGACGAGGACCACGCACACGCGGGTCGCACTCGGCAGGCCGAGGGCCGCACGCGCCGCACCGGAGCCCGGCCCACCGACACCCTCGACGTCGACGCCGAGGACGCCGGCGGCGGCCGGGAGCACCGCGCCGAGCCCGCCGGTGTCGTAGCGGGGCAGGCACAGTCCCGCGTCCAGCAGCGTCTGCGTGGTCACCACCCCGGCCGCCGCGTCGCCGCGGACAGCGCCCGCGCGAAGCCCAGCGCACGGCGCACGGAGTCGGACCCCTCCGCCTGGGCGCTGACCCGGATGATCATGTCGTCCGGAGTGAGGGTCCCGGTCAGGCCGTGGTCCGCCTCGCACTGCGGGTCGGGGCACACCACGGGGTCCAGGTCGACACGGTTCACCGCACCCCAGCCGAGCGCCAGGGTCACCTCAGTGGGCAGGGCCCCGGCGCGGTGTCGCTCGGGGGCCTCGACCACCTGCGTCACGGCCACGGACTGCACACGGGCCAGCGGGATGCTCTCGGTGGTGGCCGCTGCGCTCGCCACGGCCCCGTCGTCCTCGCCAGGGTGGTCATCCACATGCGCGCTGATCAGCCGCGACGGTGTCAGGACGAGCACGGTCACGTGCCGGCGCACCTCCGTGGCGAAGGTGGTCTCCACATGCACCAGATGCGCGACGACATCCTCCCCGGCGAGCGCGCCGTCGAGGACGTCGAGGACCAGCTCCGGGTAGTAGCCAGAACGGTGCAGGTCGGCGGACAGGTCGGGTCGCAGGTCGCGGGTCGTCGAGGGCACGGGCCCATTCTCCCACCATGGGCCGCCGCGGTCACTCGACGCCCCGTGTCCCGGGGACAACGGTCACCGGGGCAGCGAGCGTCGGGTGTCGTCGAGGCGCGTCGAGTGCGAGATCCGGGCCGTCACCCCGAGCACGTTGGCCCCGACCGTCGAGACGAGCACGGGCTGCAGGTCGAGAACCTCGAGCTCGGGCAGGTCGTCGGCGAGCCGGGAGACCCGCGCAAGGATGTCGAGGAGCGCGTCCGTGCGCATCGGCGGCAGGCCGCGGTAGCCGAACAGCCGGGGCGAGGCCCGCACCTGGTCGATCATCGTCGCCAGGTCGACGTCGGTGAGCGGTGGCATCGCATAGCTGACGTCGTCCAGCAGATCGACGGCGTCCCCCGCCAGCCCGTAGGACACCACCGGGCCGAACAGCGCGTCCTCCTCGCTGCGCACGATGCAGGCCACTCCCTCGGGAACCATCGGCTGCACCTCGAAGGTCCCGGGTGCGCCGAACTGCGCGCACATGCGCGCCGCCATCGCCTCGAAGTCGACGCGCAGCTCCTCGGGATCGGAGATGTCCAGGCGCACCCCGCCGAGGTCCGCCCGGTGGCGCACCACCTCGGCCGTGCTCTTGAGCACCACGGGCCAGCCAAGCTCCTGGGCCGCCGCAACAGCCTCGTCCGCGGTCCGCACGGTGACGGACGGCACGACCGGCACGCCGTAGCACCCGAGCAGCTGGGTCACCTGCGCCCGCGTGAGTTCGCGGGACGCACCGTCGGCCGGCAGCCACCCCTCGACCAGGGCGCGGGCCGCGTCGGCGTCGATTCCGGGCGGCGCCACATACGTCCCGTGGTCGGCCGCACGCCACTCCGCGTAGTCCACCGTCCGGGCGAGGGCCAGGACGGCGTCCTCGGCGGTCGCATAGGCCGGAACCTGGCAGCGCCGTCCGTCGGCCCCGGTCACCGCAAGCGCGTCGACGAGCCCGTGCCGGCCCAGAATCGAGGCCACTGTGGTGCAGCCTGTGCGGGCCGCCTCCGTGGCCAGTGCCGTGAGGAACGCGGGCGGCACCTCGTCGAGCAGCGGGACGTTCGCCGCGACGACGGCCTGACAGGCCGGGTCGTCGAACACCTCCGCGAGCACCGCGTGCGCCCGCTCGCCGCTGGCGTCCTCGGGCACGACGGCGGTGCGCACGGGCTCCAGGCCGGCGGCCCGCGCGGACTCCGCCACGGCGGTGGCCAGGGCGTGCGAGCTTGCGACGATGCCGACGGCACGGCCCTGCGCCAGCGGCTGGGAGTCGAGCAGTTGGGCGATGTCGATGAGCTGGTGGGTGTTCTCGGCCGGGATCACCCCGCTCTGGCGGAACATCTCCCGCAGGGTGCGCCGGGGGGTGCGCTGACCGGTGCTCGAGCTGCTCGTGTCGTGACCGGTGCCGCCCACGCTCACGACGACGGGCTTCATCATCGACAGGCGCCGGGCGATCCGGGAGAACTTGCGCGGGTTGCCGATGGACTCCACGAACAGGCACACCACCCGTGTTCCGGGGTCCTCGTGCCAGAACTGCATCAGGTCGTTTCCGGACACGTCGGCGCGCAGTCCCGCGGACAGGAAGCTGGACAGCCCGATACGCCGGCGCTCCACCGTGCCGAGCAGGGTGACCGCGGTCTCGGCGGACTGGCAGAACACCCCGACGCTGCCGGGCAGCGTCCGCGCCGTGCCAAGGCTTGCGTCAAGGTCCATCCCCTCGCGCCGGCGCACCAGCCCGTAGGAGCCCGGCCCGACGACACGCATGCCCGCGGTGTGGGCCACGCGCAGCAGCGCGCGCAACGCGCCGGCATCGTCGCTGTGGCCGCCTCCGGGCAGAATCACCACTCCGTGGGGGGTCAGCCGGGCCAGTGAGCGCACCAGGGTGGCCAGCCGCGGCCCGTCCGCGGCGACGACGACGAGGTCCACCGGTCCGGGCATCTCGCGCACGCTGGCGAAGCGGCGCACGTGCTCCGGCACGTCCGGGACGGATCCGACCAGGCCGACGGCGACCGGGGCACCGTCCACGGTGCTGCGAGCGAGGTTGGTGACCACCCGGCGCACGAGCTGGGCGCGCGGCGAGACCTGATTCTGGCGCTGGCCGGGTCCGCCGGCCTCGTCGGGGTCCCCCGCCTGGCCCGGCGGAGCCGTGAGCGCGTCGTCCTCGGTGGCACCCTCGGGCTCGACGACCACGAGGACGGAGGCGGGCTCGAGCAGCGCAGCCATGCTGCGCGCCTCGGAGCGCCGCTCCCGCTCCGCCATCACCGACCGAGACCGCTCGGTGGGGTCGAGATCCACGGTCACCATCACGACACCGTCCTCGACGTGCTGGCGCACCAGGTAGCCGGCCTCGCGGAACACGGCAAGCATCCGCCCGTTCTGGGCGAGGACCTCGGCCGTGAAGCGGCGCACCCCGCGCTCGCGGGCGACGGCGGCGATGTGCTCGAGCATGACGGACCCGAGCCCTTTGCCCTGTTCGGTGTCCGCCACGTTGAAGGCCACCTCGGCCTCGTCCGGACCGATCCGGTCGAAGCGCGCCACACCGATGATGTGCTCGGGTTCGCCGCCGTCCTCGCGCGAGGTGCGCACGGCGATGAGGGCGACCCGGTCGTGGTGGTCCACCGTCGTGAACCTCTTGAGGTCACGCTCGGAGAGCCGTTCGAGGGCAGCGAAGAACCGCAGGTAGGTCGAGCGCTCGGACTGGTTGACGTGGAACGACTGCAGCGCGGAGGCGTCCGCCGGGGTGATCGGGCGCACATGCGTCGTCGTCCCGTCGCGCAGCACGACGTCCGCCTCCCAGTCCGTCGGGTAGGCCGACCACGCGCGGGCCTCGGCGTCCGTCGTGTCGTCGCTCACCTCCCCAGGCTAGTGCGAAGGCCGCCCGGTGCGAACACCTGGGCGCCCACGGCTGTCCGGCGCGCCCCGGCTCGACCCGTGCGGCGCGCCCCGGCACGACCCGCCGCCGCCTTTGCGACAATGGGGCGCGGGGCGCGCCGCCCCGGAACCGCACCGTCTGTCCCGATCCCCTTCAGGAGCCCCCTGCCCATGGCACGCACGACCACGCGCGGAGAGGACGCCCGCCAGGACGACTTCGACGAGAACATCGTGGACATCGACGTCCAAGCCGAGATGGAGGGGTCGTTCCTCGAGTACGCCTACTCGGTGATCTACGCGCGCGCCCTGCCGGACGCACGCGACGGGCTCAAGCCGGTGCAGCGACGCATCCTGTTCCAGATGGCCGACATGGGTCTGCGCCCGGACCGCCCGTACGTGAAGTCCGCCCGCGTGGTGGGCGAGGTGATGGGCAAGCTGCACCCGCACGGCGACTCGGCGATCTACGACGCCCTGGTCCGCCTGGCCCAGGACTTCAACCAGCGCCTGCCCACCGTGGACGGCCACGGGAACTTCGGGTCGCTCGACGACGGTCCAGCGGCGTCGCGGTACACCGAGGCACGCCTGGCACCGGCCGCCATGGCGATGACGGCGGACCTGGACGAGGACGTCGTCGACTTCGGTCCGAACTACGACAACAAGCTCACCCAGCCCGAGGTGCTTCCGGCCGCCGTGCCGAACCTCCTGGTGAACGGCGCCGCCGGCATCGCCGTCGGCATGGCGACGAACATGGCGCCGCACAACCTCGTGGAGGTGGTGGCGGCGGCCCGGCACCTGCTCGACCACCCCCAGGCCGATCTCGAGGAGCTCATGCGCTTCGTGCCGGGCCCCGACCTGCCCACGGGCGGCAAGATCATCGGCCTGGACGGCGTGCGCGACGCCTACCGCACCGGGCGCGGGTCCTTCCGCACCCGTGCGACGACGCGGGTGGAGAACGTCACCCCGCGACGCAAGGGCATCATCGTCACCGAGCTGCCCTACCAGGTGGGCCCGGAGAAGGTGATTGAGAAGATCAAGGAGGGGGTGCAGGCCAAGAAGCTCGCCGGGATCACGGCGGTGACCGACCTGACGGACCGCCACCACGGGCTGCGCCTCGTCATCGAGATCAAGAACGGCTTCAACCCCGATGCGGTGCTCGAGCAGCTGTTCCGGCACACGCCCATGGAGGACTCCTTCGGGATCAACAACGTCGCGCTCGTGGACGGCCAGCCGCGCACCCTGGGGCTGCGCGAGCTGCTGCGGGTGTGGGTGGACCACCGCCTGGAGGTCGTGCACCGGCGGTGCAGCTACCGCGTGGCGCGCAGGCGCGAGCGCCTGCACCTGGTCGAGGGGCTTCTCGTGGCGATCCTCGACATCGACGAGGTGATCCAAGTCATCCGCACCTCCGACGACGCGGAGACGGCGCGCGGGCGGCTGCGTACGGTGTTCGACCTGTCCGAGCTGCAGGCCGAGTACATCCTCGAGCTGCGGCTGCGCCGGCTGACGAAGTTCTCCCGGCTCGAGCTCGAGAACGAGCGCGCCACCCTCGAGGCGGAGATCGCCGAGCTCGAGGAGATCCTCGGCTCGGACACCCGGCTGCGGCAAGTCGTCGGTGAGGAGATGGCCGCGATGGCGGCTGCGCACGGCACCCCGCGGCGCACGGTGCTGCTGGAGTCCTCCGGGGCGGTGACACCCGCCGCCCGCGCCGCGACGGCAGGACCGCTCGAGGTGGCAGACACCCCGTGCTGGGTGATGCTGTCCGGAACCGACCTGCTGGCGCGGACCGCAACGGGCGACGAACCCGTGCGGGACGATCGCCGTGGTGCGCACGACGCGCTGCGCTCCGCCGTGGCGTGCACGACGCGCGGGCAGGTGGGGGCGGTGACCAGCGCCGGCCGGGTGATCCGGGTGGATGTGCTCGATCTGCCGGCGCTTCCACCGACGGACGGCGCGCCCTCGCTGTCGGGCGGCGTCCCCGTCGCCGAGCTCGTCGACCTGGCCACCGGCGAGCGCGTGGTGGCGCTCACCTCGCTCGACTCCTACGCACCCACCCTCGCCCTGGCGACGGCCTCGGGCGTGGTCAAGCGGGTCGCCCAGGGCGATGTGCCGAGCAACCGGGACACCTGGGAGGTGATCAGCCTCAAGGACGGCGACCGGGTCGTGGGAGCCGCCCCGTGCGGCGACGGCGACGAGCTCGTGCTGGTCTCCTCCGACGCCTCGCTGCTGCATTTCGGCGCGGACAAGGTGCGCCCCCAGGGCCGGTCCGCCGCGGGCATGGCGGGCATCAAGCTCGCTGCGGGCGCAACGCTCGTCGCCTTCGCGGTGGTACCCGCGGGCGCCGGAGACGACGCCTGCGTCGTCACGATTGCAGGGTCGTCCAGCGCGCTTCCCGGCACGCAACCGGGCTCGGCGAAGGTCACTGCACTGGCGCTGTACCCGGCGAAGGGCCGCGCCACGGGCGGGGTGCGCTCCCACCGGCTGCTACGCGGCGAGGACGCGCTGATCCTCGCCTGGGTGGGGCCGTGCCCGCCTCGGGCCGTCGGATCGGGCGGGCAGTCGGTGCCGCTGCCCGAGCCTGACCCGCGCCGCGACGGGTCCGGGACACCGTTGCGCGCCCCGGTGCACGCAATCGGCTGACCCGGGGTCAGTACTCGATTGAGAGCAGGTGGTTGCCCCCGGTGCGCACGTAGCCGAGCCGCTCGTAGAACTCGTGGGCCCCGGACGGGTTCGCGGAGTCGACGTCGAGCTCGGCGTACTGCATGCCGTCGGCCGCGTAGGCCGTCATCGCCGCGGTCAGCAGCGCGTTGGCGATGCGCTTGCCGCGGTAGGCGCGGCGCACGCCCAGCAGCTCGGTGTACCCGCTCGTGTACCCGGCCCGGGACCAGTTGGCGGCGTAGCGGCTGGACACGAGGTAGCCGGCCACACGCGGACGCGCGTCCTCGGGCGCCTCGTCGTCGATCACCGCGAAGGTCCAGCGGGGCGCGAACTCGACCCGGTGGGCCTTCCAGTCCTCGGCCGAGACCGGCTCGGAGCCCCAGTGGTCGCGGAACGCGTCGTTGTGCGCGATGCGAATCGCATCGTCGATCTCTGGGGACCATGCGGCGAGCCGCAACCCCGGAGCGAGCGGCTCCTCGGGGATCGGGGCGCTCAGGTCGCGGCGCAGATAGGTGTAGAACCGCACCGGGCGGAATCCGAAGTCCTCCAACAGCGCCAGCTCGGATTGCGCGCCCTCCTCGGCGTACGCCGCGATCCGGGCGGGCAGCTCGCGCCCCGAGGCGACGAGCAGCTGCTTGGCACGCTCGACCTTCCACGCGAGCGCGGCGGTGCCGACACCGTGGCCGCGCACCTCCGGATGCACCTTGCCGTGCACGAAGACGCGCTGGACCGTCGTGTCGCCCGTCGGCATCTCGAGGTAGCCATAGGCGCGCACCCGGCCGGCCGGGTCCACGGCGGCAATCGTGCGGTCGCCTAAGGAGTCGGAGGACTCCGCGAAGCGCTCCGCCACCGCGGCGGGGCTCACGCTCATCGACGGCGCGTCCACCGCCTCGGCGGCGCGCACCACGTCGACGACGGCGCTTTCGTCGCCGCGTTCGAGCGGGCGCCAGGTCAGCACCGTATCCTCGAGCTCCACGGGTTCGGGCAGCTCGAGGGTTGCAGGAGCCCGCAGCCGATCGGCGAGCAGGGCGTCGGGGTCGGGTGCGGCGTGCGTACTCATGGGAAGCACTCTAGGCCTCAGGCGTCGATGCGCGTACGGTCCAGGGCACTCGCCCCCGCCACGATGAACTCCTTGCGCGGCGCCACGTCGGAGCCCATCAGCAGCTCGAACACGGTCTCGGCGGCCTCGGCGTGTTCCAGGGTCACGCGTCGCAACGTGCGCCGGCGCGGGTCCATCGTGGTCTCGGCGAGCTGATCGGCGTCCATCTCCCCCAGGCCCTTGTAGCGCTGGATGTCGTCCTTGTACCGGGTGCCCGCACGGTCGAGCTTCTTCAGTGTCGCGGTCAGCTCGACCTCGGAGTACGTGTAGATGTAGTCCTTGTCGGTGCTTCCCTTGGCCCGCTTACGACCCCCGCCGGTCAGCTCGATCCGGTGCAGCGGGGGTACGGCCGCGTAGACGCGCCCGTCCGCGACGAGCGGGCGCATGTAACGGAAGAACAGCGTGAGCAGCAGGGTGCGGATGTGGGCGCCGTCGACGTCAGCGTCAGTCATCAGCACGATCTTGCCGTAGCGGGCGGAGGGCAGGTCGAATGACCGCCCGGACCCCGCGCCGATCACCTGGATGATCGCGGCGCACTCGGCGTTGCGCAGCATGTCCGAGATGGAGGCCTTCTGCACGTTGAGGATCTTGCCGCGGATGGGCAGCAGCGCCTGGAAGTCGGAGCTGCGCGCCAGCTTGGCGGTGCCGAGCGCGCTGTCGCCCTCCACGATGAACAGCTCGGAGCGCCCGACGTCGTCGCTGCGGCAGTCCGCGAGCTTGGCCGGCAGCGAGGACGTCTCCAGCGCGTTCTTGCGCCGCGAGATCTCCTTCTGCTTGCGTGCCGAGAGGCGGGCGCGCATCTCCGCGACCACCTTGTCGAGCAGCATCGCGGCCTGCGCCTTGTCGTCACGCTTGGAGGAGGTCAGCAGCGCGCCCAGCTG
>JBQGOU010000016.1:20089-20545 GCA_052086865.1 Cellulomonadaceae bacterium | reverse complement strand
GACGAGCACCAGGTCTCCGAAGTGGTCAACCGTGCCCTGCGACGCGTCGAGCTGACCGCCCAGCACGCGCAGCAGGGTGGACTTGCCACTGCCGTTCTCCCCGACCACGGCCAGACGCTCCCCCACCCCGACCGTGAGGTCCACCGCGTCGAGCACCTGGCGGCCCGGGAATCCGAAGGACACGCCACGCGCGGCGAGGTGCACGGTGGACATGGGTCTGGATCCCTTCGGGGGGGCGGATGCGGGATGTCCCACCCTATGCGTGCGTGGCGATAGCGTGGCACCCATGAACGATGTGCTGAGCCGCCCCCTTCCGCCCGCCCGGGTCCGCGCCCGGGTGATTGTCACGGCCGCAGCCCTCGACGTGGCCGTGGTCATCGCCTTCGCCGCGTCGGGGCGCGCGAGCCACGACGAGGCCGTCGACGCCGTGGGCGTCGCCCACACCGCCTGGCCCTT
>JBQGOU010000016.1:0-20079 GCA_052086865.1 Cellulomonadaceae bacterium | reverse complement strand
CGCGCCTGGCGCCGGCCGCTGCGTGCGTGGCCCACCGGGCTGGGGCTCTGGCTCGGCACGTGGGCGGCCGGGATGGGGCTGCGCGCCCTGACCGGCGGCGGAACCGCCCTCGCGTTCGTGCTCGTGGCCCTCGGTGTGCTGGGGCTGGGGCTGCTCGGCTGGCGGGTGCTCGCGCGGGTGCTCGGCGTGGGTGGTTCCACCTATCCGGGTCTCGCGCAGCACTGACGGGCGCTCGCGCCCGATACCGGCTGGTCCCTACTCGACCGCGAGCGCCCAGGCCACGTGCGGGGTGAGCGCGCGAAAGGCCCGGCCGCGGTGCGAGATGGCATTCTTCTCGTCCGCTGTGAGCTCGGCGGTGCTGCGATCGAGCCCTTCCGGAAGGAAGATCGGGTCGTAGCCGAATCCGCCCGACCCCTGCGGTGCGCGCAGCAGGCTGCCGCGCAGGGTGCCGGTCTCCACGTGCTCGGTGCCGCCCGGGGTCACCAGGGCCGCCGCGCACACGAACTGTGCCAACCGGTGCTCAGGGGCGATGTCGCCCAACTGGGCGAGCAGCAGCTCGAGGTTCGCGGCGTCGTCGCCGTGCCGTCCGCACCAGCGCGCGGAGAAGATCCCCGGCGCACCGCCCAGGACGTCGACCGCGAGCCCGGAGTCGTCGGCCACGGCCGGCAGCCCGGTCGACGCGGCGATCGCGCGGGCTTTGATGAGCGCGTTCTCGGCGAAGGTGAGCCCGTCCTCGACCGGCTCGGGGGCACCGAGCTCACCCGCCCCCACCACCTCCTCGGGGCGCAGTCCGGGCACGCCGGAACCGTCGTCGGGCAGGAGCACGGCGCGCAGCTCGATGAGCTTGTGGGCGTTGTGGGAGGCGAGCACCAGGCGGGGCGTCGGGGCGGTCTCGGTCACGGTCTCTCCTTGTCGCGTTCGGCTGCGTGAGCCGGGTCTTAGATGAGGTAGCGGGTGCCCTGCGCGGCGAGCTCGAGCTCGCCGTCGTACACGGCGCACGCCTCGGCCAGAACGTCCGCGGGGTCCGTCCAGGCGGGCAGGTGCGTCAGGACGGTGCGCCCCACGCCGGCCTGGGCGGCGACGCGGCCAGCCCGCCGGCCCGTCAGGTGCACCCCGCGAACCCGGTCGCGTCCCTCGACGAACGCTGCCTCGAGCAGCAGGAGGTCGGCGCCGCGCGCGGCCTCGACCACACCCGGGCACTCGTCCGTGTCGCCCGAGTAGACGAACGTCACCTCGCCCCCGTCCTCCCCCGGTCCGTGCACCCGCAGGGCATAGGCCTCGACGGGGTGCTCGACCCGCACCGGCGTCAGCGTCATGGGCCCGATCCGGCGGGCGGCGCCGTGGCTCCAGGATCCGAAGCGGAACACTCCTTCGAAGTCCTCACCGTCCTCCATGCCGTACGCCCCGCGCAGCCGCTCGTGAGTGGCGCCCGGGCCGAGCACGGGCACGGACCGCGACGTTCCGGTCGCCACCGCGCCGCGTTCCGGGTGGTAACGCAGGTACACGTAGAGACCGCACAGGTCGACGAAGTGGTCGGGGTGCAGGTGCGAGATGCCGACGGCGTCCACCTCGAGCGGGTCGACCTCGCGCTGCAACGCCCCGAACGCCCCGTTGCCGAGGTCCAGCAGAAGGCTCCAGGTGCGGCCCGTCGCATCCTCGGCCTGCACGAGATAGCTAGAGGCCGGGGAGGCGGGTCCCGCAAAGGACCCAGCGCAGCCGACGACGGTCACCCTCATGCGAGCGCCCCCGCCGCGGGCTCGACCCGAGTCACCTCCGGGCCCAGGAACCGGCGCGCCACGCGCCGGAAGTGCTCGGGCTCGCCGGTGGCCAGGAAGCGGTGCTGGGGCGCCGGGGCGTCGGCGGGTCGTTCGAGGCCGAGCGAGGCGAGCGTGCGGTACACGTCCTTCGCCGTCTCCTCCGCACTCGAGACAAGGGTGACCTCCTCGCCCATGACGTAGGAGATGGGCCCGGTCAGCAGGGGGTAGTGGGTGCAGCCCAGGACGAGGGTGTCGACACCGGCCTCGCGTACGGGGTCGAGGTAGTGGTGGGCCACGGCCAGCGCCTCGGGACCCGAGGTCACCCCCGACTCCACGAGCGGGACGAAGTCGGGGCATGCGACCGTCAGCAGCTGCAGGCCGGGAGCGACGGCAAAGGCGTCCTCGTAGGCCCGCGAGTCGATGGTCGCCCGGGTGCCGATCACGCCGATCCGCCCGGTGCGCGTGGCCGCCACGGCACGCCGTGCGGCTGGCAGGATCACCTCAACCACGGGCAGCCCGGCCCCGAGGGTGTATCGCTCACGGGCGTCACGCAGCACCGCGGCCGAGGCCGAGTTGCACGCGATGACGAGCGTCTTCACCCCTTCAGCGACCATCCGGTCCATGATGCCGAGCGCGAGTTCGCGCACCTGGGCGAGCGGACGCGGCCCGTACGGGGTGTGCGCGGTGTCACCGATGTAGAGGATCGACTCGTGCGGCAGCTGATCGATGACCGCACGCGCGACCGTCAGCCCTCCCACGCCGGAGTCGAAGATTCCGATGGGGGCGTCGTTCACTCTCCGAGCCTAACCGTTCCGGCCACGAGCACGGTGTGTGCCGCGCGCTCGTGGCCACGCGGGTGTCCGCTGCTCAGCGTGTCCCGGAGCGGGCCCGGCCGAGCAGGGCGAGCACGAGGCTGACGACCAGCACCGCGACTCCTACCCAGATGAGGAACTTGGCGACGCCCGAGAATCCGAGGATCAGGAGCACGACGCCGAGGATGAGGATGATCAGCCAGCTGGGCATGATGGGCCTTTCGTCGTGGCGCCCTGGGGCGGGCGGCCCCTCCACCGTCACACATCGGGACGAGTCCGGCATCTGGTGGGCTCCGCCCGGCCAGGATCAGCCCCTGGTACCGCGCAGATCCGTCAACATCGCGTCGACCAGGGACTCCTGCAGGAAACCGGCCAGCAGGAAGATGGATCCCAGGTGCTGGGCGTCGTCCTCGAGGACCGCGGCGCCCTCCCATCCGGCCACCACGTCGTCCTGGAGCCGGGCGACGTCGGCGTCCTCGTGCATGCCCAGGCGCTCGGCGAGGGTCAGGCGCACGTCGGTCAGCGCAGCAGCGATGTCCTCGGCCCGCTCGCGCGGCACCAGCAGCTCGAAGGAGCGCTCGACGTCGCGCTGCTCCCACGAGGCCCGCTCGAGGTAGCCGGTGTCACGCAGCAGCAGGTCGACCAGGGCGGTCAGGCGCGTGTGCTTCGCGTCGACCAGCTCGCGCTGCGTGAGCCGGCGGAACTCCTGGCACGCCTCTGGGTCCGTCGGCACGGCGTCGGGAAACAGCCGGGCGAGCGCCGGGTCCCGCGGGGACTCGACGCTCTCGACGTCGAACGAGGGCAGGCCGTCCTCCAGGGGCGCCTCGTCGGGTGCGACCGTCTCGAGCAGCAGCACCACCTCGGCCGCCACCTGGGCGAGTGCGACCCGCTCCCCCAGCGTCATCTCGGCGGCGTATCCGCGCAGGTCAGCGGTGAACGCGCGCATCAGCCGTCCGCCCGCCGCATCGTCGCCCACAGACCGTAGCCGTGCATGGCCTGCACGTCGCGTTCAATGCGTTCGCGGCCCCCGCTGGAGACCACGGCCTTGCCTTCGTGATGGACCTGCAGCATGAGTCGCTCGGCGTGCTTCTCGGAGTATCCGAAGTAGGACTCGAACACGTAGCTGACATAGGTCATGAGGTTGACCGGGTCGTTCCACACGATCGTCATCCACACGTCCTCGGTGGCGACGGCCTCGCGCGCGCTCGCCTCGACCTCGGTGGCACCCTGTGCGGCGCCGACCACGGTCGGTGTCGAAGTCGTTGCGAACACATGCGCCAGCCTATGCGCTGTGGTCTACCGTGTGGTCCATGACCAGCGTCCCACCCCCTGCCGACCGCTTCATCCCGCTGCGCAGCACCGCTCTCCTGACCGACCAGTACGAGCTCACAATGCTGCAGGCGGCGCTGTCCGACGGAATGGCTGACCGCCGTTGCGTCTTCGAGGTGTTCACCCGGCGGCTGCCCGCCGGCCGGCGCTACGGCGTGCTCGCCGGCACGGGGCGGGTCCTCGAGGCATTGCAGCGGTTCACCTTCGTCGAGGATGACCTGGCGTGGCTGCAGGAGGCCCGCATCGTGGACGATGCGACGCTCGACTACCTGGCCGACTACCGCTTCACCGGGAACATCACCGGCTACACCGAGGGAGAGATCTTCTTCCCCGGCTCCCCCGTCCTGGTCGTCGAGGGCACCTTCGCCGAGGCGGTGCTGCTCGAGACCCTGATCCTGTCCATTCTCAACTTTGACTCCGCCGTGGCCTCCGCTGCCTCGCGGATGACCGCGGCCGCCGGCGCGCGCCCCTGCCTGGAGATGGGAGCGCGCCGCGCCCACGAGCGCGCCGCGGTCTCCGCCGCCCGGGCCGCCGTCGTCGCGGGCTTCGCAGGGACCTCGAACCTTGAGGCGGGACGCCGCTACGACCTGACGACGATCGGCACCGCCGCACACGCCTTCACCCTCGTCCACGACGACGAGGAGCAGGCCTTCGCCGCGCAGGTGGCCTCCCAGGGCGTGGGCACCACGCTGCTGGTGGACACCTACGACGTGACCCGCGGGGTGGAGCGGGCGGTGGCCGCCGCCGGTCCCGAGCTCGGAGCCGTCCGCCTGGACTCCGGGGACCTGGGGCTGCTGGCCGTCGAGGTACGCGCCCAGCTGGACCGGCTGGGCGCGACGGGAACCAGAATCACCGTGACCTCGGACCTCGACGAGTACGCCATCGCCGCGCTCGCGTCGGCCCCCGTGGACTCCTACGGCGTCGGCACCTCCGTGGTGACCGGATCGGGTGTCCCGACGTGCGGCATGGTCTACAAGCTGGTGGCCCGCGAGGGCGCGGACGGGACGATGGCTCCGGTGGCCAAGGCATCGGCCGCGAAGTCCACGGTGGGCGGACGCAAGTCCGCCGCCCGGCGCCTGGACGGGTCGGGGCGCGCCAGCACCGAGCTCGTGCTGACGGGGACCCGCAAGGCGACCGAGGCCTGGCTCGAGTCCGCGGACTCCGTGCGGGCGTTGACCGTCGACCTGGTGCGCGAGGGTGTGCCTGACACCGGTTTCGTCGGGCCCGCGGGCGTGCACCGGGCCGCCGCCCATCACCAGGTCGCGCGTGCGGAGCTGCCGCGATCCGCGCGCCGGCTCTCCGCCGGCGACCCGGCCCTGCCCACCCAGGTCATCGCCGTCGACTGAGCGCGCCGGGCTACTTCTTCCCCACGAACCAGCGCCGCACCAGCTCGACGCGGGCGGTGAGCTGATCGACGCTGGCCAGCGCCACCTCGGGCCCACCGCTGCGTCGACGCAGCTCGTTGTGCACGCTGCCGTGCGGCTGTCCGGTCCGACGCGCCCATGCGGACACCAGCTTGGACAGCTCGCGGCGCAGCTCGGCGGCCCGCCGGTGCTCCATCTCGGCGCGCTCGACCGCCTCGGGGGCCGCGCCTGACCCGAGGTGCCTGGCCTGGCGCTCGCGCAGCAGGGTGGTCACCTGGTCCGCGTCGAGCAGCCCGGGAATGCCCAGGAAGTCGAGCTCCTGGGAGGACCCGAGCTCCGCGCCCAGCCCGAACTCACCGCCGTCGAAGAGCACCTTGTCGAAGGAGGCCTGGGCCTCGAGCGCCTGGAACGACCCCTCCAGCAGGTCGGACGCCTTCTCGGCGCGGTTGGCCTGCTCGAGCGCCGCATCGTCCAGCCCGTCGGCGCTCTCACCCTGTGGGCGGTCGAGTGCGTGGTCGCGCTCGGTCTCCATCGCCGCCGCGAGCGCCAGCAGCTGCGGGACGCTCGGCAGGAAGACCGACGCCGTCTCCCCACGGCGCCGGGCGCGCACGAAGCGGCCGATCGCCTGGGCGAAGAACAGCGGCGTGGCGGCGGAGGTCGCATAGACTCCGACGGCGAGGCGCGGGACGTCGACGCCTTCGGAGACCATCCGCACGGCCACGAGCCAGCGCGAGTCGGAGTCGGAGAACTCCTCGATGCGCGCGCCCGCGCCCGCGTCGTCGGAGAGCACGACCGTGGGCGACTGCCCGGTCAGGCGCGCGAGGTGCCCCGCATACGCCCGGGCATCGTTCTGGTCGGTGGCGATGATCATCGCCCCGGCGTCGGGCACGGCACGCCGAACCTCGGACAGTCGCTTGTCCGCGGCGGCCAGGACGGACGGGATCCACTCCCCGTCCGGATCCAGCGCCGTGCGCCATGCCTGGGCCGTCAGGTCCTTGGTCATCGGCTCGCCGAGACGGGCGCTGACCTCGTCCCCGGCCTTGGTGCGCCAGCGCATCGACCCGGAGTAAGACATGAAGATGACGGGACGCACCACATGGTCGCGCAACGCCTCGCCGTAGCCGTAGGAGTAGTCCGCAACAGAGCGCCGCACCCCGTCGCGATCGCGTTCGTAGCGCACGAACGGAATCGGTGAGGTGTCCGAGCGGAACGGCGTTCCCGTGAGGGCAAGGCGCCGGGTCGCGCCCTCGAAGGCCTCGCGTACCGCGTCGCCCCAGGACAGCGCGTCACCGCCGTGGTGCACCTCGTCGAGGATGACGAGCGTCGCAGCGGCCTCGGTCCGGGCCCGGTGCAGGCCGGGCTTCGCGGCGATCTGCGCATAGGTCAGCGCGACCCCGGAGAACATCGCCCCGTGCCGCCCCTGGCTGTTGCGGAAGTTGGGGTCCAGCTTGATGCCGACGCGCGCCGCGGCGTCCGCCCACTGGTGCTTGAGGTGCTCGGTGGGCGCAACCACCGTGACGCGGCGCACCACGCCGGTCTCGATCAGCTCGGCCGCCAGTCGCAGCGCGAACGTCGTCTTGCCGGCACCGGGCGTCGCCACCGCCAGGAAGTCCCGCGGCGCCTCGCGTCGGTACTGCTCGAGGGCCGCGGCCTGCCAGGCGCGCAGGCTCTGGGCTGTTCCCCAGGGGGCCCGGCGCGGGAAGGCCGGCGACAGCTGGGACGCGGCGGCCGCCGAGGGGTGGGCTGGGGTGGGAACAGCGGGACTTGCGGCGGGCCGTGCCGCAACCGGACCCGGCGCACGGCGAGAACCGTCCAGGCCGCCGTCGTCGGCGGGCCGGGAACGCTCGAGCTGGACCTCGAGTGCGCTGGTGAACAGGTCGGGCTGGTCGTGCCGGGCGCTCACCGGCCGCCGTTGTTCGAGCCGCCGTCGCCCGAGCCCTCGCCGTCCTGCGGTGCGCGCAGGCCGTCGTAGATCTCCTTGCACACCGGGCACACCGGGAACTTCTGGGGGTCGCGTCCGGGCACCCACACCTTGCCGCACAGCGCGACGACGGGCTTGCCCGACAGCGCCGACTGCATGATCTTCTCCTTGCGCACGTAGTGCGCAAAGCGTTCGTGGTCCCCGGGCTCGACCTCCTGGGTCTCCTCGGTGCGCTCGAGCAGCCCGGTCGACGAACCTCCCGGCCCCTGCGGCTCGCGCGGGTCGGAGGGGCTGTTCGGGGGCTGCGGCTGACTCATGTGCCCGAGTCTACGACGGACCGGTGACACGGGGCCCGCCGCACCGACACGATCCGCAGGTCCGGCACACGGTGGCACGGGGTGGCGCAGCAGGCTGCGGCGTGAGGCGGAGCGCCCGTCAGCCGATCACGTTGCGGCCGAACTCCTGGCCGAACCGCGGCCCCGTGCGGCCCAGCTCCTGCTCGTAGTCGCGGGCCCATGAGCCGTACGGGGTGTGGCTGAGCGCGTCGTTGGCGAACCGGCGGTCATCGGTGATCTCGGTCACGCAGAAGTCCGGGATACTCAGGTCCGTCACCGGTCCGCCGCGTTCGCACTCGGCGATGATCAGCGGCCTGTTGACCCCGCCGAACACGTCGATGACCCACCCGTCCGTGCCCAGCCAGGTGGCGTAGCGGTGTTTGACGATCCGGCGTCCGCCGGCACGGATCATCGCCAATCCGACGCCGACGTCGATCTGACGCTCGGCCTCGTAGCGGGTGCCACCGACCATGGGACCCTTCGCGGTCAGCGCGCAGAAGTCGAAACGGTCGTCCTGCGCCGCGAGCAGCGCGTCGATGTCCGTCTCGTCGGCGCCCTGCGGCCTGGAGCTCTGCGCACGCACGCGGATCGCGTAACCGTCCACGGCCAGGTAGTAGCTCTGGACGATCAGGACGGGGTCCGGTTCGGCGAGCACGTCATGCGGCAGCTCGCGCAGCCAGAAGCGTCGCTCGAACTCGAAGTCTCCGTATCCGGTGTCGCTCATCTCCGCATCCTTGTGGGGGGCAGCTGAGCCGAACCTACCAGCGGGGCGCCCGCGAACGGCGCAGGCGCGGCGGCCCGGGCCTGGGTCCGCACCGCCTACGGGTGGGTGATCTCCGCGTACACCGAGGCGTCCACGCCGTGCGCGGTCCACACCTTTTCGTGCAGCCACTCGGAGTGGCGCAGCCACCCGACGGGGCTGGGCTGAAAGATGCCGGACTCCGGCGGGAAGTTCAGGCCGTCCGACACCTCCCGATCGAGCCGCGCCCACGGAACCCGGGAGACGAGCTGGTCCACCAGGACCACCTTGTCGAGATGCGTGCGATACGCCGCCACGCGCCCGACGTTCGCCGAGATGTCCGCCCACTGCTGCGCGGGTGAGGTCGGTCAGACCGGTGCGACCCGTGAGACTCGTCAGGTCGCCACCAGCGCGTGAAGTCGCCAGCCCGGGGTGGCGACGTCGGGCCCTGGTGGCGACCTCACCGGCTGGGTGCTGCGGCTGGGTGCTGCGGCTGGGTACTGCGGCTGTCCGCCACGCCTGCCGCGCACCTAGCCGCTACATCCCGGCGGCGTGGGTGGCGCGGGGGGCTTAGAACGGGTGCAGGTGGGGTGCCTGGCCGGCGTACGGCTCGAACACGGCGCGTTCCGCGGGGCTGAAGACGCGCGGGGCACGGGTGGAGTGGTCGAGTTGCACCATCCGGGACCTGGCCAGCAGAAAGGTCTCCCCCGCGGGGTCCTCGTCGCCGATGCGGTAGGCGAAGTCCACCGAGGAGGCCCCGATGCGCGGCACCCACACGTCGACGGCGACGGGTGCCTGGCGGAAGGTCAGGGGGCGGACATAGTCGATCTCGTGTTTGACGACGACGAGCAGCGAGGCCGTCAAGGCGCCCGAGGAGTCCACGCCCATGACGGGGAACAGCATGAAGCGCGCATCGTCGAGGTAGCGCAGGAACGCTCCGTTGTTCACGTGACCGAAGAGGTCGACGTCGGACCAACGGACGTTCAGCAGGACCCGACCGGCCCCGGCAACAGGGGAATCCTGGGATGACGTGGAGTGGCTCACGCAGGCAGGATATGCCCGCACGCGGCCCCGCTGCGGCCACGCCCAGATGAGGTGAAGCGCCTGGACGGCATCGCGGCTCGCCCGTGAGACAGCACAGGAGTGCCGTGCACCAGCAGCGGGCGCACCGCCCCCCACCCGGGGGTGGTAATCAGTGGTTGGGGGGGGTATAGAAACCCCGGCCCGGGACGCAGATCCAGGACTTCTCCCGGGGGAGGCGGGGAGTGGATTTTCTCGGCCCCAGCACTCACGCAGACAAGCTGCTGACAGGCCCAGCCATCAAAAAGTCCCTACGCCGCCGATGACGAGCGACGCAAGCAGTGGCTCTCTAGATGACGCCAGGGACCGGAGCGAGAGCTACCCCGGGCTGACGGACTTCCTAGACTCGCTCAGGCGGCGAGTGCGAAGTCGGTGCGCTTGGAATCGGCACCTATTGATTTGCAGACATCGTTTACGAGATAAGTCTGCATTCTCGACCCGCTTCTCCTCGAAGCACGACCACCGTCGAAACCGATCACCCCCTGTGCAGTTGTCAAACATCCGCGACTCATCGGGACGTCGCGGTCACCGCGCGAGCGAACTCCCGCAGTATGACCAGCCTACGTGACCAACGCCGCGATGCGCACGGTTAATTCCAGCCGTCCCCCGACCTGCGCCGGGCGGGGCGGTCAGCCCTCGTCAGGCAGAGTGCGGCCCTCGGGGTCGAGCCGGGCGAGCATTGCATCGGCGATGCTGCGCAGCTGCGCCACCTGGGCGGCGGTCAGTGGATCAAGGACGTTCTCGCGCACCGCCGCGACGTGCCCGGGGGCCGCGGCGACGACGGCGTCCCATCCGGCGGGAGTCAGCGTGGCGTTCATCGCCCGGCGGTCCTCGGGGCAGGGCGCACGCGTCACCAGATCCCGCTGCTCGAGCCGGCTCACCACGTGCGAGAGGCGGGACAGGCTCGCGTTCGTCCGGTCCGCAAGCGCCGTCATCCGCAGGGTGCGGCCGGGCGCCTCTGAGAGCATGGCAAGGACGTAGTACTCGAAGTGCGTCAGCTGCGAGTCGCGACGGAGCTGGCTGTCGAGCACCCCGGGCAGCAGCTCGAGGAGGGACACCAGCCGCAGCCATGCGGCGCGCTCGTCGGGGGTCAGCCACTGCGGATCGTTCACGCCCCCATGCTAGCCGATTAGTTGACGCATCAAGCGACGAGGTCTAGATTGTTGGTTGTAGCTTCAAGCAATCGATCCTGACACAAGGAGTTCGCCATGAGCAGCATCAGCATCGTCGGAACCGGCACCATGGGCACGGCCATCGGCCAGGTCCTCGCGGCCGGCGGGGCCACCATCGAGCACGTGGGCCACGGCGAGGCCGTCGCGTCCTTCGCCGGCGACATCGTGGTGCTCGCCGTCCCCTACCCGGCGCTCGCCGACATCGCGGCCACCTACGGTCAGCAGCTCGCCGGCAAGACCGTCGTCGACATCAGCAACCCGCTGAACTTCGACACCTTCGACTCGCTCGTCGTCCCGGCGGACTCCTCCGCGACGGCCGAGCTCGCGGCCGCGCTCCCGGACTCGCACGTCCTCAAGGCGTTCAACACGAACTTCGCCGCGACGCTGAGCAGCAAGGCCGTGGGGCAGAACCCGACAACCGTCCTGGTCGCGGGCGACGACGAGGCCGCGAAGTCCGCGCTGATCACCGCCGTCGAGGCGGGCGGCGTACACGCGCTCGACGCTGGTGCCCTGTCGCGGGCACGCGAGCTCGAGGCCGTCGGATTCCTGCAGCTGACCCTTGCGGCCAGCGAGAAGATCGGCTGGACGGGCGGGTTCGCCGTCGTCGCGTAAGCGCCTCAGGCGAGCTCGCGGCGACGCATGGCGCGCAGCGCCTCGCGGTTGTCCTGCTGCTCGCGCAGCGTCTGGCGCTTGTCGTACTCCTTCTTGCCGCGCGCGAGAGCGATCTCGACCTTCGCGCGGCCGTCGAGAAAGTACAGCGACAGCGGTACGACGGTATGCCCCTTGGCCATCGCGTCGTTGCCCAGCCGGACGATCTCGCTCTTGTGCAGGAGCAGCTTGCGCTTGCGACGTGGCGCGTGGTTGGTCCACGTGCCCTGCGCGTACTCGGAGATGTGCACACCCTCCAGCCAGGCCTCGCCGCCCTCGATGCTGACGAATCCGTCCACGAGGGAGGCGCGGCCGGCGCGCAGCGCCTTGACCTCGGTGCCGGTCAGCACGACGCCGGCCTCGTAGACGTCCTCGATCGCGTAGTCATGGCGGGCCTTCTTGTTGCTCGCCACGAGCTGCTTCACCGGCGTCCGGGCCGGGGCGCCGCTCTTCCTACCCGACGTCGAACCGTCCGGGATCTGGTAGAGCTTGCCCTTTGCCATCGGTCCTCCTCGGGGCTCAGGTCACCGCCGGGGGCGGCGGAACGGGGTGCGCACCCAGGGGCGGGATGGTTCCCGCACGGGTGACGTCGAGCCTCCACCCTACCCGCGCCCCTGACGCGGCATCGAACCATTTTGCCCCGGCGCCCTGCAGCGCGTCGACCCGTGCCGCGACCCGTCAGAGTCGGGTCATCGGGTCCACGGTGGAGGCGTTCGTGTTGGCCCCGTTGACGTACATCTCGAAGTGCAGGTGGCAAGCGGTGCTGGTTCCGGTGCTGCCGGAGTACCCGATGACATCGCCCTTGGCAACCGTCTGCCCGGCGCGCACCGCAAAGCTCGACAGGTGGTTGGAGCTGGTCATCACGCGCTCCCCGTTGACCTGGCCGTGGTCGATCAGCACCTGGTTGCCCAGCCCGGCGACCGACTTGGCCCACTGCACCGTGCCGGAGTGGACGGCGAGGATCGGAGTCCCGCAGTACGCCCGGAAGTCCGTCCCGGCGTGCAGCCGGGCGTATCCGAGGATCGGGTGCATGCGCCAGCCGTAGGAGGACGTGATGTAGCCCAGCGCGGTCGGCAGCCCGTAGGTGCTGCTCGAGGACCCACCGCCGGGCGCGGGAGCCGGCTGGACGGGCGCCGGCGCGGGGGCGCTGGAGGACCCACCAGAGGAGGCGTTGGCCTGGGCCGCCGCCTCGGCCTGACGCTGTGCCTCCGCCTGCTTCTCGCGCAGACGCTGCTTCTCCGCCTCCGTCAGGCCGAACAGGTCCTGGATCTCGGAGTCGAGCGCGGCACGGTCGGAGGCCGCCTGGTCCCGTGCCGCCTGCTGCTCCGCCTTGCGCTGCTCGATGACCTGGGCGGTGGTGCGCTGCTCGACGATGAGGGACTCCACCTCCTGCCGGCGCGCATCCGCGGCGTCACGGGCCGCGTTGGCGTCGATGACGGCCTGGTCCGCCTCGGCCTTGAGGCCGGCGATCGTCTCGCGCACCGCCTCCAGCCGCGCCTGGGAGTTGCGCGAGGTGGCCTCGCTCTGCTGCAGGTCGTCAAGGGAGTTCGTCTGCGTCCGCATGGCGGTCTGGGACAGACTGAGCTGCTGCACGAAGTCCTGGGCGCTGGCGGCGCCCATCACCAGGCTCATCCGGTCGGGAGTGCCCTCCCCGCGGTACGCGCGGCGGGCCAGCTCCGCGATGGTCTCGCGGGTGTCCTGGGCCGCCTGATCGTCTGCGGCGATGCGAGCCACCAGGCTCGACTCCTCGGACTGGGCGTCGACGAGCCGTTGCGCCAGCGCGTCGGCGGCGCGCTGCGCCTCGGCGAGCTCGGCCTCGGCCTGTTCGAGCTGGGCCTGCGCCACGGGGAGCTGCGCCTCCACCTCCTGCAGACGCAGGTACGCGGCACCCAGCTCCGCATCGGTGTCCTCGAGATCGGCGCTGAGCTGTTCGATGTTCTGCTCGGCAGCGGCCTTGCGCTCCTGCGCCGCGCGCGTCTTCTCGCGCAAGTCGTCCAGCGTGTCCGCGCCGGCGGGTGCGGCGATTCCCACGCCGAGCAGGGCAAGCATGAGCGCGCCTGCGGTCAGTCGACGTGCTCGGCGCAGCATCTCACACCTTCATGTAGCGGTTGAGGGTCACCACGGACGATATCGCAGCCAGCGCCACCGCGACCACGATGAGCAGGGGGGCAAGCGTCCACACGTCCGACTCGGTGACGAGCGGAACCCAGGACACCTCGCTCGCCAGCCAGTCCGTGATGAGGTAGCGCACCCCCACCCACAACCCGCCGATCGCCATCAGCGAGCCGAGCAGGGCCGCGATGGCGCCCTCGAGCATGAACGGCAGCTGGATGAACAGGTTCGACGCCCCGACCAGACGCATGATGCCGGTCTCACGCCGCCGGCTCATGGCGGACAGCCGGATCGTCGTCGTGATCAGCAGCACCGCCGCAACCATCATCACGATGGCGAGCCCGCCCGCCATCAAGGAGGCGCGTTGCAGGATGAGGAACAGGGAGTCGAAGATCTGGCGCTGGTCCTGGACGCTCTCCACCCCGGGCCGCCCGGTGAGCACCTCGCTGACCACCTGGTACTGCTCGGGGTCCACCAGCTTGATCCGGAAGGAGGCCTGCATGTCCTCCTCGCGGATCGCGTCCGCCCAGTCCTGCCCGGAGAAGTACTCCTGGAAGGAGGCGAAGGCCTCCGCCTTGGTCTCGAAGTACGCCTGGTCGATCAGCGGGGCGAGCTCGGGCGACTCGAGCAGGGCGTTGAGATCCTCGATCTGCTCAGGCGTGGCCTCTCCGGCCGCACACTGGGCCTTGGACGACCCGTCGGGGCACAGGAACACCGAGACCTCGACCTTGCCGTACCAGTCGTCCTTGAGCTTGGAGACCTGGATCTGCAGCAGGCTCGCAGCGCCGACGAAGGCCAGGGAGATGAATGTGACGAGGACGACGGCGATCGTCATCGACAGGTTGCGGCGAAGGCCGATGCCGATTTCGGACAGGATGAACTGAGCGCGCACGAATATCTCCTCAGCGGGTCGAGCCGTAGACGCCGCGGTGCTGGTCGCGCACCTTCTCGCCGACGGCGAGCTCGACCACGCGCTTGCGCATCTGGTCGACGATCTCGTCGTCGTGCGTGGCCATGACGACCGTGGTCCCGGTGCGGTTGATCCGGTCGAGCAGGCGCATGATGCCCAGCGATGTGGTGGGGTCGAGGTTTCCGGTCGGCTCGTCGCACAGCAGGATCGGCGGACGGTTGACGAAGGCGCGCGCAATGGCCACGCGCTGCTGCTCACCGCCCGAGAGCTCGTGCGGCCGACGCTTCTCCTTGCCCTCCAGGCCCACCATCTCCAGCACGTCGGGCACCACCGTCATGACGTGGTGCTTGGGCTTGCCGATCACCTGCAGCGCGAACGCCACGTTCTCGAACACCGACTTGTTGGGCAGCAACCGGAAGTCCTGGAACACCGCGCCCATCTGGCGGCGCAGCGCTGGCACCTTCCAGTTCGACAGCGTCGCCAGATCCTTGCCCGCCACCATGACGGTGCCCGACGTCGGCCGTTCCTCGCGCAGCACGAGCCGCAGGAACGTGGACTTGCCTGACCCGCTCGCGCCGACGAGGAACACGAACTCGCCGCGTTCGATGTCGAGGCTGATGTGGTCGAGGGCGGGACGCGCGCCGCGGGCATAGACCTTGGAGACGTTGTCGAATCGGATCACAGGTGCTGACCAGTCTGCAGTCGGGGAAGACGAACACGAGCGGGAACGGCCAGGGAGCCGCATTCGAGACTAAGCACCCAAGCGGGCCGGACCGCGCCCAACACGCCGCGCGCGCCCGGACCGGTCGTGTGCGTCACGACGGGCGCGCTACGCCTCCTCGGCATCCGTGGATCGCCGCCAGCGGATTCCCGCCTCGATGAAGTCGTCGATGTCGCCGTCGAACACGGCGCCGGTGTTGCCGACCTCGTGCTCGGTGCGCAGGTCCTTGACCATCTGGTACGGCTGGAGCACGTAGGAGCGCATCTGGTCCCCCCAGCTGGCCTTGATGTCGCCGGCCAGCTCCTTCTTCTTCGCCTTCTCCTCGGCCTGGCGCTCGAGCAGGAGCCGGGATTGCAGCACGCGCATGGCCGCCGCCCGGTTCTGGATCTGGGACTTCTCGTTCTGCATCGACACGACGATGCCGGTGGGGATGTGCGTGAGCCGCACAGCCGAGTCGGTGGTGTTGACCGACTGCCCGCCCGGGCCCGAGGACCGGAAGACGTCCACCCGGATCTCGTTGTCGGGGATCTCCACGTGATCGGTCTGCTCGATCAGCGGCACGACCTCGACGGCGGCGAAGGAGGTCTGCCTGCGGCCCTGGTTGTCGAAGGGCGAGATGCGGACCAAGCGGTGCGTGCCCGCCTCCACGGAGAGGTGACCGAATGCGTAGGGGGCCTTGACCTCGAAGGTTGCGGACTTCAGACCGGCCTCCTCGGCATAGGAGGTGTCGAGGACGCTCGTGGGGTAGGAGTGCCGTTCGGCCCAGCGCAGGTACATGCGCAGCAGCATCTCCGCAAAGTCGGCAGCGTCCACGCCGCCCGCGCCCGCGCGGATCGTCACGACAGCCTCACGAGCGTCGTACTCGCCGGCCAGCAGGGTGCGCACCTCGAGCTGGTCGAGGTCCTTGCGAATCGTCGCGTACTCCGCCTCGGCCTCGGCGAGCGTCTCCGCGTCGTCGGCGCCCTCCCCTTCCGTCGCCATCTCGACGAGGGTCTCGAGGTCCTCGATCCGCGAGGCCATCGATGTCAGGCGCTCCAACTCGTTCTGCGCCTGGGAGAGTGCGGTGGTGACCTTCTGCGCGGCATCGGGGTCGTCCCACAGATCCGGGGCGGCGGCCTTGTCCGAGAGGTCGGCGATCGTCACCCGCAGCTTCTCCGGGTTGCTCACGGCGGAGATGGTGCTCAGGGTTGCGCGCAGAGCGCTGATCTCGGATGCGAAGTCGGTGGCCACGATCGTCTAGCCTACGCGACCGGTATGGCCCGGGGCCGTCACAACCACTCGTGGTAGCGGCGGATGTAGACCATCTTCACCAGCTGGGTCACCACGCAGTAGGCGAGCACGATGGCGACGAGCCAGGCGAAGTACGTCCCCGGCAGGGGCACCAGGTCGAGTGCGGACGCAACGGGCGAGAACGGCAGGCCCACGCCGATCGCGCACGTCACGACGCTGGCGATCAGCACGGGCCGGGTCGCGGTGGACTGCACGAACGGGATCTTGCGGGTGCGCGTCATGTGGATGACGAGGGTCTGGGTGAGCAGGCCCACCACGAACCATCCGGTCTGGAACAGGTGCTGGGATGCGACGTCGACCGAGCCGTCCGCGGCGCGTCCCGTCGCCCCGATCACGAACCACAGCACGGAGAAGGTCGCCACGTCGAACACCGATGACGTCGGCCCGAGCCAGACCATGAAGCGCGGCAGGTTGCCGGCGCTCCAGCGCCGTGGCTTCGCGAGGAACTCCTTGTCCACCCGGTCCCACGGCAGCGCGGCCTGGCAGAAGTCGTACAGCATGTTCTGCACGAGCAGCTGGATCGCGAGCATCGGCAGGAACGGGATCGCGACGGAGGCGATGAGGATGGACAGCACGTTCCCGAAGTTCGAGGACACCGTCACCTTGAGGTACTTCTGGATGTTGCCGAATGTGCGCCGGCCCTCGACCACGCCGTCGAGCAGCACCCGCAGATCCTGCTCGAGCAGGATGATGTCCGCGGTCTGCTTGGCGATGTCCACCCCGTCGGTCACGGAGATGCCGACGTCGGCCTGGCGCAGCGCGGGGGCGTCGTTGATGCCGTCGCCCATGTACCCGGTGACGTGTCCGGCGGCCTGCACCGCGCGGACCACGCGGCCCTTCTGCAAGGGGCTCATCTCGGCGAAGACCACGGTGTGCTCCACGCGGTCACGCAGATCGTCGTCGTCGAGCGCGTCCACCTCGGCCCCGGTCATGGTGGCGCCGTCGCGCTGGTCTGCGGGAAGGTCACCCCAGATGTCGAGCGAGTCCACCACGTGCCGGGTGACCAGGCGCGCATCCCCGCTGATGACCTTGGTCGCCACACCGTAGCCGCGCAGCGAGCGCACCGCGTCGGCCGCGGACTCCTTGGGCGGGTCGAGGAAGGTCAGGAACCCGACGAGGGTCATGTCCGTCTCGTCGCCTGGTCCGTAAGCGTAGACGCCGTCGTGCAGGCGGGCCCGTGCCACGTCCCCCGGCACCACGCGCACGGCGACGGCCAGCACCTTCATCCCCCGCTCGTTCTCGCGCGCGACGGTGGCCAACGCCGCAGCGCGCTGGGCGTCGGTGATCGCGACGGCCTGACCGCCGTCGACGACGTGGCTGCACACCCCGAGCACCTCGGCCACCGCCCCCTTGGTGATCAGGAGGTCCTCGTCGGGCGCAAGCGGTTTGCCGGGCGGCCACCCGCCGAGCGGGTGGCTGCTCGCCGGCCGGACGTTGCGCGCGTCCGGCGCGCGGTCCAGGATCACGGACAGCCGGCGCCGGTCGAAGTCGAACGGCACCTCGTCGACCACCCGGTAGCTGCCCAGCTGCGCCTCGCGCTCGGCGCCGAAAGCGGCGACCACCGCGTCGTCGAGGACGTCGCGCACCCCGGTGTGGTGGGCCGAGTTGAGGTAGCCCGCGAGAAGCGTCAGGTCGGAATCGGCGTCCGCGATGTCCACGAAGCGTTCCAGGACGATGCGGTCCTCGGTCAGCGTGCCGGTCTTGTCCGTGCACAGCACGTCCATCGAGCCCAGGTTCTGGATCGCGTCGGGCACCTTGACGATGACCTTCTTGCGACTCATGAACTGCGCGCCGCGGGCCAGGTTGGCCGACACGATCGTGGGGAGCATGGCGGGGGTGAGTCCGACGGCGACGGCGACCGCGAAGAACGCCGCGCTCAGCCAGTCCCCCGTGTGCAGGCCGTTGAACAGCAGGACCGCCGGGGCGAGGACGAGCATCAGCCGGACCAGGAGCAGGGAGACCTGGCGGATCGAGCGGTCGTAGGTCGACTGCCCGGTGGCCGTGGCCACGACGTGCGCCATGGTGCCGAAGTAGGTGTGCGCGCCGGTGGCGACGACGACGGCGGTTCCGGTCCCCGACACGACGCTCGTGCCCATGAAGCACAGGTTGGTCGCGCGCAGCACACCCTCTGCCGTGGTCTGCTGGGCGGCGGCCACCTTGTTCTGCGGGGCCGACTCCCCCGTCAGGGACGCCTGGGACACCGCAAGGTCCTTCGCCGTGATCACGCGCAGGTCAGCGGGCACGAGGTCACCCGCCGCGAGCTGGACGACGTCGCCCGGCACGAGGCGATCGGTGGTGACCTGCTGCGGCACGGGCGCCGTGCCGGTGCCGGGGCGCAGGACGGTGGCGCTGGTGACGACGTAGCGGGTCAGCGCGCGGGCGGCGCGCTCGGCCTTGACCTGCTGGGACAGGCGCAGCGCCACCGAGATGACCACCATGACCGCGATCGTGGTTCCGCCGGGCACGTCTCCGGTGCCGTAGAGCACCCCGCCGAGGACGAGCAGCAGCAGCACGAACGGGTTGCGCAGGTTGTCCAACACCATCGCGGCGAGTGTGGGCGGGCGGTCCTGCGTGATCGTGTTGGGGCCGTGCTGCTCGCGCAGCGCGGCGGCCCGGTCCTCGCTCAGGCCCGCGGCGCTGGTGCCGAAGGAGGTGAGCACCTGCTCCGGCGGCGCGGCCGAGCTTGCGGCGAGTGCTGTCCCGGCGCTGGAGGTGGCCGCCGTCGGGGCCGTGGTCCGGGCGGCGACCTCGTGATGATTGCGCGGCAGGTGCGCGCGGGTCCGCACCCGGTGCCTGCCGAGGAGCGCCCCGCTCACGAGATCCTCTTCTGTCCGCCGACGTCGTCTGCCACGGGTCCATCGTGGACCTGCACGGGGTGTCACCCCAAGTGGCGGCGCCGGGACGGCGCGCCACGGACCCATCCCATCCGCATCGTGGACGTTCACCATCCAGAAGTGCTGCGAGCCCCGCCCATGCCTAGCGTCTGCGTCATGGGGTACACGCTGCAGGTCACAATCGACAGCGTCGACCCGCACGCCCTCGCCGACTGGTGGGCCGCAACCCTCGGCTGGCAGGTGGAGCGGGTGGACGAGGCGCAGGTGCGCGCGGCGATCGAGAGCGGCGCGGCGAGCATTGAGGAGACCGCGCACCACGACGGTCGGCTGGTGTGGGCGGAGGGTGCGGCGATCGTCGACCTGGACGGCCCGCCGGGCACCCCGCGGCTGGTGTTCCAGGCCGTGCCCGAGCCCAAGACGGTCAAGGACCGGGTGCACCTGGACGTGCTGGTGGCCCGCGAGCGCCTGGGCTCCGAACGGGACGAGCTGGTGGCACGTGGGGCCGCGGTGCTGTCCGACACGACGGCCGGCGCCGCGCCGGATGAGGTCGCCCGGGTGACGCTGAGCGATCCCGAGGGCAACGAGCTCTGCCTCGTCGGCCACGACCTCGCCCACGGCCGGGCCTCGACGTCCGCACGTCTCGCGCACATCGCGACGGGGCGGTAGCGGACATGGGCTACCCGGTGCAGATCGTCGTGGACAGCGCAGCCCCTCATGCGCTCGCGGACTGGTGGGCGCGGACGCTGGGCTGGCAGGTCGAGCCTGTGGCGGACGTGGCGAGCGCGGCCATCACGGACCCGTCCGGTCCGCCCGGCTCGCCGCGCGTGCTGTTCCGCACGGTCCCCGAGCCCAAGACCGTCAAGGACCGCATCCACCTGGATGTGCTCGTCGCACCGGACGACGTCGCGTCGGTGCGGGCCCGCCTGGAGTCCCGCGGCGCAGCGTTCCTGCACGAGGGTCACCAGGGCGATACGGCGTGGGTGACGATGGCCGATCCCGAGGGCAACGAGTTCTGCCTGACCGAGTAGCCCCGCACTCGCCCAGGACTCACCCCG
>JBQGOU010000015.1:0-21071 GCA_052086865.1 Cellulomonadaceae bacterium | reverse complement strand
GCGCATCGTCCTCGACGGTGCCCGTCTGGACGCCGACGGTCAGGCCGCACAGGTCGTCGGCGTCGACGTCCTGCGGGTTGCCACTCTGCACCGCGAAGGCCTCGCCGGCCTCGAAGTAGGCGATCATGTTGGCCTGCTCGATGCGCTCGGCCGTGATCGTGAACGAGGAGATCCCCGCGTCGTACTTGGAACCGATCGCGGGGATGATCCCCGTGAAGCTCGCGGGCTCGACGACGGCCTCGAGTCCGAGCACCGCGCCGATCGCCTTGGCGATGTCCACGTCGTAGCCCACGGGTGTGGTGCCGTCCTCGTCGATGAACTCGGCGGGAGCGTACGTCGTGTCGGAGCCGAAGACGAGCTTGCCGGTGCTGGCGACGTCTTCGGGGACGAGCGCAGCCAACGTGTCGTCCTTGGCGATGGAGGTCGGGTCGAAGGTCGCGTCACCGCCGCCGTCACCACCCGCCGGGTCGTCCGAGCCGCAGCCCGCGAGTGCGACCGTCAGAACGGTCGCCGCGGCGACGAGGGAGAGCTTGCGCATCGTGTCCTCCAAGACTGGATCTGCGTGGACGGAGCGCCGCGGCCATCAGCGACCGGGGGGCGTCACCACGCTCGTGGTCGTACGGGGCGAGAGTAGGGCGTCGATGTTACGGGCGGGTGTCGCGTTCACGATGCGGCTACCTCGGGTGCCTGGGTTGCCTGGGCTGCCTCGGCGAGCTCGACGCGGCGGGTGACGATCTTGTGGATGAAACCCAGCTTGGTCTCGACCGGCCCCGGAATCGTGAACGGGTACAGGTCGCGTTGGCCCATCGTACGGTTGGCGCGGTTGAACATCAGCGACAGCCAGTGCCAGTCGGTGAGCATCCGGGTGCTGCTCAGATCGCGATAGTCCGAGACGGGCACGATGTCGTCGTCGATCAGACCGTCGAACCGGTTGGCGCACAGCACCACACCGGCCGCCGCTGCCGTCGCCAACGAGCTCGTGATGTGCAGGTAGTGCGCGAAGGTCTCCGCGAAGTCCTCCCACGGGTGCATCGTGGCGTACTCCGAGATGAACTCGGTGCCCCACCCCTCCGGAGCTCCGTGCGCGTAGTGCCGTTCGATGGCGTCGGCATAGTTGGCGCGCTCATCGCCGAACAGTGCGCGGCACTCGCCGAGCAGCGGTTCGGCGCCCGCGAGGATCGGCTGGTAGTAGTGGCCGATCTCGTGCCGGAAGTGGCCGAGCAGTGTCCGGTACGGCTCGCCGAGCTTGACCCGCAGCGACTCGCGGTAGGCGTCGAGCGACTCCGCGAGGTCGATGGTGATCACGCCGCCCGCGTGCCCGATTGTGACCTTCTCGCCCGTGGTCTGGCTCGAGACCAGGTCGAAGGCGAGCCCGCCGGCCTGCTCGTAGTAGGGCACGACCGGCAGGTCCAGCTCGAACAGCCGCACCAGGAGTCGGCGCTTGGCCTGGGCCGCCTCGGCGAGCTTCTCCAGCCCGAGGGCGTCGTCCGCGGCAGGGCGTCGGCGGGTGAGTCGGCAGGCGAAGCAGTTCGCCGCCGGATCGTCCACCCGCACCAGCCAGTTGCACCGCAACGACCAGTTGGCGCAGCGCACCCAGCGTTCCCCGTCGATGACGTAGCCCTCGTCGGGCGCCGGCGCGAACGTGCGGGTGGGGTAGTGCATGCCGATGGTTCGCCCGCACTCGGTGCAGTCCTGCGTCTCGATGTACGCGAACGCCCGGCAGTACGGGCAGCGGGTGATCACGCTCGTCAGCGTAGCGGTACGCTGCCGTCGAGGACGGACGCAGACGTGGAGGCCGGGATGCGGGTTGCAGTCGTCGGAGCCGGCGGTGTCGGAGCCTATGTGGGCGCCAGTCTGGCCAGAGCGGGTCACGACGTCGGCCTGCTGGTGACGGCGCGCCACGTCGAGCCCGTGCGGGAGCACGGCCTGCAGGTGACCGAGGACGACGGCGAGTTCACGGCTCGTCCGCGCGTCGTGACCACCGACGCGCGCGAGATCGGCCCCGTCGATGCCGTGGTCGTCACGGTCAAGACCTATCAACTCGACGCCGTCGCGGCCGAGATCGTTCCGTTGCTCGGAGCGGACACCCTCGTGCTGACTCTGCAGAACGGGGTGACAGCCTCCGCCCGGCTGAGCGCACGCCTCGGCCCTGGCCTCGTCGTGCCCGGTCTTGCGGTGATCATCGCCTACCTGCTCGAGCCCGGGCACGTGCGCCGGCTCGGCGCGCGCCCGGGCTTCACCCTCGGTGCGGCGCCGCTCGGTGCGGCGTCCGAACAGGCCGACGCTCGCGTCGCGGCGCTCGCCCAGGTGCTTGCCGACGCCGGGACCGTCCAGGTCTCGGCGGACATTGATCGCGACCTGTGGCGCAAGTTCATGCTGATCACCAGCTTCGCCGGGGTGTGCGCCCTCGCGGACGCGACGATCGGTGAGGTGCGCGAGTTCGCGCCGACGCGCGACCTGCTCGTCGCGGCGGTGCACGAGGTGCGCGCCCTCGCGAACGCCCGCGGCATCGGGCTCGACGACGCGGACGTCACCACCGTGCTGGGCATGCTCGAGTCGATGGCCGCGCCGAGCACGGCCTCGATGCAGCGCGATCTTGCCGCCGGGCACCCGAGCGAGCTCTAGGACCTGAACGGAACCGTGGTGCACCTCGCCCACGAGGCCGCCGTCCCCGTCCCCGTGCACGGCGTGATCTACCCGGTGCTCGCGCTGCGGGCGAGCCGGAGCCGCGGATGACTCGCCGGGCCGCGTCCGGGCCCCGGCTCGGGTCGCGCACGCCGCCGCGGGTGCGAGGGCCGCGGCGCGGGTTCACCGGGCTGATCAAGCCGCACGAGGCGGTGCCGGCGGTTGCCCGGCTGGACCGGCGGGTCAACGCGTGGACCAACCGACTCGACCTGGGGCGGCGCGCCGACGCAGCGCTCGCGGCGGTTTCGACGCTGGCCAACCACAGCGTGCTGTGGGCCGGGATCGGGGTGGGCCTGGCCGCGACGGGCACCCGGGGCCGCAACGCCGCGTTCCGGGGCTACGGATCGTTGCTCGTATCCAGCGCATTCGCCAACCTGCTGGGCAAGACGCTGTTCGGCGGGGACCGCCCCGCCCAGGAGGCTGTGCCGCTGTGGCGCAGGCTCGTCGATCCGCCGTCCTCACCCTCCTTCCCCTCCGGGCACTCCGCCTCCGCTGCTGCCTTCACGGCAGGAGTCGCGCTCGAATGGCCGCGCGTGGGCCTCGTCCTGGCGCCGCTGGCGGCCTCGGTGGCCTACTCGCGGCTGCACACCGGTGCGCACTGGTTCTCCGACGTGGTCGCCGGCGTGGCCCTCGGCACGGGTGTCGCGCTGGCCGGCCGGGTGCTCGTCCCGCATCCGGTCACCCCGGTCCGCGACGTCCCTGCGGGACCGTCCGCCACCGTGCCCGCACTGCTCGAGGGCGACGGGCTCGTCGTCGTCGTCAACACCCGGGCCGGATCGGGTCGGCCGTTCAAGGCCGACCCGCTCGAGGCGATCCGCTCAGGGCTGCCGCGCGCCCGGGTGGAGGTGCTCGGGGACAGGGACGTGGGCGACCTGCTCGACGAGGCCGCCCGTGGCGGTGCTCGGGCGCTGGGGATCAGCGGCGGAGACGGCACCGTCGCGGCCGCGGCGGCGGTGGCGCGCAGGCACGGGCTGCCTCTGGCCGTGTTCCCCGGGGGAACCCTCAACCACTTCGCCAAGGCGGCCGACGTGACCTCCATGGCCGCCTGCGTGGGCGCCGTGCGAGCGGGCACGGGGGTGAGCGTCGACGTGGCCGACCTCGAGATCGGGGACGAGCCGGCACGCACGGTGCTCAACACCTTCTCCGTGGGCGCCTACCCCGAGCTCGTCACGCAGCGGGAGCGGCTCGAGCCGCGCCTGGGCAAGTGGCCTGCCGCCGTGATCGCGGCGGGGCGGGTGCTGCGCAGGGCTCGGCGCGTCCGCCTCGACCTGGACGGGCAGGCGGGGGACTACTGGACCCTGTTCGCGGGGGTGAACCGGTACTACCCCGCCTCGCTCGCCCCCGTCGAACGCGAGCGCCTCGACGACGGCGTCCTCGACGTGCGCTGGGCGCGCGCCGAACGCCGGGCGAGCCGCCTGCGCACCTTCCTCGAGATCGCCGTCGGCGACCGTGCGGGACACCTGGCACGCCGTCTGCCCGGCCTGCGGGACCACCTCGTGATCAGCGCGCGGGCCACCCCCGAGCTCACCGTGCGTTTCCCGGCCGGCGCGCCCGTGGTCGCCGACGGCGCACCGCGCCCGCAGGAGGCCGTCCTGCTCGCACACGACGGCGAGACGCTCGAGATCCGGCCCCCGACTGACGGCCTGCAGGTGCGCGTGCGGATGTGCCCGGCTGCGCTGTGCCTCTACGCTCCGCTCGATCCGACGGCCGGCTGAACCGGCCCGTGCTCAGTCCGGGTCGCTCGGGTCCAGCGGTGCATGGTGGTCGAGGTTGACCACGCCGCGCTTCCAGTAGCCGGAGATCGAGAGCTGATCGGGGCGCGCGCCCACCTCGTGGCGCAGATGACGACGGATCGGCACGAGCTCTCCGGCCTCGCCCAGGACGACGACGAACTCGTCCGGCTCAGGCCTGCCGAGCGAACGCACGGCCTCGGCAAGCTGGCCCGGTCCGTCGCCGCGATACAGGATCTCGAGGGCGGCGCCGCCCAGCTCCGCCTCGACATGCCCCTCCTCGGCGCCCTCGCCGAGCTCGACGATCGCGGTGACCGGAGTCTGTGGCAGCGCCTCGACCCACCGGGCCGCTGCGGGCAGCCCGGTCTCGTCAACGACGAGCGTGAGCCGGGCGACGCCGTCGGGGACCCCGACGCTGCCCCGCGGTCCCGCGAGCACCAGCTCGTCGCCCGGCTCGGCCCGCGCGGCCCACGCCGAGGCGGGACCCTCGTCTCCGTGCAGCACCCAGTCGACGTCCAGCTCGGCCTCGCCGCCGGCCACCCGGGTGGCGCGCACCGTGTAGTCCCGCGAGATCGACACCCCGCCGACGGGTCGCTGCAGGCCGCCGTCGGGAGCGATCGTAGGGGCGTTCAGCGCCCCGGTGACGGGATCCGGCAGGAACACCTTGACGTGGTCCTCAGGGCCAGGAGCCTGCAGCGCCAGCAGCGACGCCGACCCGTCAGGAACGCCGGCTACGGACCGGAACGTCACTCGGCGCATGGCGGGGGAGAGGTCACGCACCGCGTGGACGCGCACGCGCCGGGGGACGAGGTCGAAGCGGGTCCGGGACCGGGTGAACCCGGCGCTCACCGCAGCGCTCCCGCGGTGAGGTAGGCCTGGGGCAGTGCCGCGGACAGGCCGCGCGTCACCTCGTGCTGCGGGCTCGTCATGAGGTCGCGCAGCGGGCCGGACTCCACGATGCGTCCCTCGGCGAGGACGTGCACCCGTTCGGTGACCTGGCTCAGCATCGGCAGGTCGTGGGAGATCAGCAGCATGCCGGTGCCGTGCTCCGCCGCGAAGGCCGCGACCTTGCCCATCACAGAGCGGCGTGCATGCTCGTCGATGGCGGTGACGGGCTCGTCGAGGATGAGGATCGAGGGCCGCGTCGCGAGGGCCGTGGCGAGCGCGAGGCGCTGACGCTGACCGCCGGACAGCTGCACCGGGGGACGGACGGCGACGTCGGGCTCGAGCTCGACGAGCGCCAGCATCGCCTCCGGGTCCAGGCCCGTCTCCCGCCCGGCGCGGCGCGCCCGGGTGAAGGCGGCGACGAGCAGCTCGGCCGCGGAACGGCGCTCGTCCTTCACCGACACGAGACCGTTCTGGCGCACCGAGCCGACGGCGGCCTGCATCACGCGCTTCTCCCGCCGGCCCATCCGGCCCAGGCGCCGCCCGTCGAACGTCACCGAGCCGGCCACCGGCTTGAGCACGCCCAGCAGGGTGCGTGCCAGTGTCGTCTTCCCAGTGGCGGACTCCCCGACCAGGCCCGTGGGCGGGTCCCCCTCTCGGATGGTGAGATCGAGACCGTCGAGCACGGGGACGTACCCGTGCCGGACGACCACGCCGGTTGCGCTCAGCTCGTCGCGTCGTTCTGCCATGGCTCCAGTCTCTCCCTGTCCTCGCGCAGGCCGGTGCCGACGCGTCTTCTCCACGTCTTCCAACGTGCGAGCGCGTCGAAACGATCCCGATGGTCGAACGGCCGGGGTGCCGCACGCGGCACAATGGATCGCATGGCGAACCGGACGATCGCGGCGACACCCGACCCGACCACCTCCCCGCATGCAAGCGACCCGGGCGCGGTGGTGCAGGCTCTCGGCACAACCGAGGCGGGGCTGAGCGGCCAGGACGCCGGACGCAGGTGGGACGAGACCGGACCCAACGAGCTGCCCAAGGCGCCTGGGCGACCCGCCGTGCTGCGCTTCCTCGCCCACTTCGACGACGTCCTGATCTACATCCTGATCGCCGCGGCGGTGCTCAAGGCGATGATGGGCGACTGGGTGGACTGCGCCATCATCTTCGCCGTCGCCGTCATCAACGCGCTCATCGGCTTCGTTCAGGAGGGTCGTGCGGAGAGTGCCCTCGAAGGGCTCAAGGGCATGCTGTCCTCGTCGGCGACCGTGCGCCGTGACGGCGCGTGGACGTCGGTGGACGCGCGGGAGATCGTGCCGGGCGACATCGTGCGCGTGCGTTCGGGGGACCGCGTGCCGGCGGACGTCCGGGTGCTGCAGGAGTCCAACCTGCGCGTCGAGGAGTCCGCGCTGACCGGGGAGTCCCTGGCCTCGGCCAAGCAGACCGAGCCCGTCGAGGCCGACGCGGGGGTGGGGGACCGCGACTCGATGCTGTTCTCCGGCACGCTGGTGGCTGCCGGCCAGGGCACGGGCGTCGTCACCGCCACGGGCGCGCGGACCGAGATCGGCAAGATCCAGCAGATGATCGAGGGCGTCGAGTCGATGGAGACGCCGCTGACGCGCCAGCTCGCTCGCTTCGGCAAGGTGCTGTCGCTCGGCATCCTCGCCATGGCCGTCGTCATGCTGCTCATCGGCCGTCTGGTGCACGACTTCCCCGCGGCCGAGCTGATCTCCGCCGCAATCGGGTTCGCGGTGGCAGCGATTCCGGAGGGTCTGCCGGCACTGGTCACGATCACGCTTGCGCTCGGGGTGCAGCAGATGGCGCGCCGCAACGCCATCACGCGCAAGCTGACCTCCGTCGAGACGCTCGGTGCCGTGAGCACGATCTGCTCGGACAAGACCGGCACCCTGACCAAGAACGAGATGACGGTGCGCACCGTGGTCACGGCGGGCGACGAGTTCACGGTGTCGGGCACCGGTTACGCACCCGAGGGCGAGATCCGTCACGCCGGTGGCGTCGGCCGCGCGGACGACCCGGTGCTCGAGGCGCTCGTCGAGGTGATGGCGGTCTGCAACGACACCGACGTCGTGGCCGACGGGGAGCGGTGGCGGCTGGTGGGCGAGCCGACCGAGGGGGCGTTGACGACGCTGGCGCGCAAGGCCGGCTTCGACACCGCGCCGTACGAGCGCCTGGCCGTCGTGCCCTTCGAGTCCGCGCACAAGTTCATGGCCACTCTGACCCGCACGCCCGACGGCGAGCGTGCGGTGCAGCTCAAGGGCGCTCCGGACCGCGTGCTCGAGCGCTGCGACACGCAGCTGACCGGCGCGGGCGTGGAGCCCCTGGACCGGGCGTTCTGGGAGGACCAGATCGAGCGGCTGGGGGCGCAGGGACTGCGGGTGCTCGCGGCTGCGCGCACGGCAGCGGCGCCCCAGCGCGATGCGCTCGAGCCCGCCGACGTCGACTCCGGGCTGACCTTGGTGGGGCTCGCCGGAATCGTCGACCCGCCGCGGCCGGAGGCGGTCACCGCCATCCGTGAGTGCCACACCGCCGGGATCCGCGTGAAGATGATCACCGGTGACCACGCGGGCACCGCCAGGGCGATCGCCTACGAGATGGGTCTGGTGGACTCCCCGGACGCCCCCGTCCTGACCGGCGCGGAGCTGGAGACCATGTCCCAGACCGAGCTGCAGCGCCGCGCACCCGGTGTCGACGTGTACGCCCGCACCAGTCCCGAGCACAAGATCCGGATCGTGCGCGCGCTGCAGTCCCGCGGCGAGACGGTCGCGATGACCGGCGACGGCGTGAACGACGCGCCTGCGCTGCGCCGCGCCGACGTCGGGGTGGCGATGGGCATCAAGGGCACCGAGGCGACCAAGGACGCAGCGGACATCGTGCTCGCGGACGACAACTTCGCGACGATCGAGCGCGCTGTGGAGGAGGGGCGGCGGATCTACGACAACGTCAAGAAGTCGGTCGTCTTCCTGCTGCCCACCAACGGCGCGCAGTCGCTCGTCGTGCTCGTCGCGGTGCTGCTCGGCTGGACGCTGCCGCTGGACCCCGTGCAGATCCTGTGGGTGAACATGGTCACGGCCGTCACCCTCTCCCTCGCGCTGGCCTACGAACCGGCCGAGCCCGGGATCATGAACCGGCCGCCACGCAACGTCGGTGCCTCGATTGTGGACCGGCGCTTCGTGAGCCAGATCCTGGTGGCCTCCGTGCTGATCGGGGGCGTGACGATCGCCGTGTTCGACGTCGCACGCGGGTGGGGGTACACGCTGGCCGAGAGCCAGACCGCCGCGGTGATGACCCTGGCGCTCGGCCAGGTCGCCTACCTGTTCAACTGCCGGTTCCTCTACACCTCCTCCGTGCGCCGGGGCGTGTTCGGAAGCAACCGCGTGATCTGGCTGAGCCTCGGCTCGCTTCTCGCCCTGCAGGCGGTGTTCGTCTACGTGCCCTGGGTCAACGACCTGTTCCACTCCGCACCCCTGACCTGGCGCGGCTGGGTGGTCCCGCTGCTGCTGGCCATCGGGGTGTTCGCCGTCATGGAGGCATGGAAGGCGCTCGTGCGGCGCGTGCACGACTGACCGGGCCCCGAGTGGGACCTTCGGACGGCGTCTGTGCCCGCCCGGCGCCCTAGCGTGGGACCCACAGCCGCCCGCCGGCCGGCGGGCTAAGACACGCCTGGAGCATCGCCGTGGCCGACCCCCGTGGATTTCTGCGCATCCGTGAGCGTGAACGGCTCGCGGACCGACCGGTTCCGCTCCGGACGCACGACTGGCGTGAGGTGCACACCTACCGCCCCGCGGAGCCCGACGACCCGGCCATGGTCAGCCGCCAGGCCTCGCGGTGCATGGGCTGCGGCGTGCCGTTCTGCCACTTCTCCTGCCCGCTGGGCAACCTGGTGCCGGACTTCAACGACCTCGTGCGGCGTGGTGCGTGGCGCGACGCCGCTGAGCGCCTGCACTCGACCAACAACTTCCCCGAGTTCACCGGCCGGCTGTGCCCGGCGCCCTGTGAGGCCGGGTGCGTGCTCGGCGTCAACCAACCGGCGGTGACGATCAAGAACGTCGAGCTGGCCATCGTCGAGGAGGCCTTCGACCGCGGGCTGGTCACGCCGTACATCGCCCAGCGCTACACCGACCGCTCGGTCGCCGTGGTGGGTTCGGGACCCGCCGGCCTGGCGGCCGCCCAGCAGCTCACCCGGGCGGGTCACACCGTCACCGTCCTCGAGCGGGCTGACCGGGCGGGTGGGTTGCTGCGCTACGGCATCCCCGAGTTCAAGATGGAGAAGCACGTCATCGACCGGCGCCTGGAGGTCATGCGGGACGAGGGCACCCGCTTTCGCACCGGGGTGAATGTGGGCCGCGACATGACGGGCCAGGAGCTGCTGGCCCGCTTCGACGCCGTCGTCGTGGCCACCGGCTCCACCGTGCCGCGGGACCTGCCCGTGCCCGGACGCACGCTCACCGGGGTGCTGCAGGCTATGGAGTACCTGCCCCCGGCCAACTGCGTCGCCGCCCGGCTGGCGGGCCCCGGCGGCGCCTACGACGCGCCACGCGACAGCGATCCGGCGCCGGACCCGGACCAGGTGCTCGCAACGGACAAGCACGTCGTCGTCATCGGTGGTGGCGACACCGGGGCGGACTGCCTCGGCACCGCGCTACGCCAGGGCGCGCGTTCTGTGACCCAGCTGGAGATCATGCCGCGCCCCGAGCCGGAGCGCACCCAGGACCAGCCGTGGCCGTTGTACCCGATGCTGTACCGCGTCTCGAGCGCCCACGAGGAGGGCGGCGAACGGGTCTACGCGGTCAGCACCGAGGAGCTGCTGGGCGACGCGGACGGGGCGGTGCGCGCCCTGCGACTGGTGGAGGTGGAGCGTGTGGAGGGCCGGTTCGAGCGCATCGAGGGCAGTGAGCGGGAGATCCCGGCCCAGCTCGTGCTGCTCGCCATGGGGTTCACGGGCCCCGAGCCCGCCGGGCTGCTCGACCAGCTCGGGGTGTCCTTCACCGGCCGCGGAACGGTGGCCAGGGGCGCCGACTTCGCCACCGACGTGCCGGGGGTCTTCGTGGCCGGAGACGCCGGGCGGGGGCAGTCGCTGATCGTGTGGGCGATTGCGGAGGGGCGAGCCGCCGCCTCGGCGGTGGACGCCTACTTGACCGGGACGGCCTCGGAGCTGCCCGCGCCCATCACGGCGCAAGCCGCGCCGCTGCGGCTGTAGACCCGCGACACGCCCTCGACGTCATCCCTCGCAGGCCATCAGCTCCGTGCCGTTGGTGCTGGCTGTGCTGTCCTCGAGCAGCGCGGCCCGGTACCAGACGTCGCTCCCGAGGCCCGACGCCTCGTGATCGGGCAGGTTGATTGCGGTCTGCTCGCCCTGGTCGCCGGCGAGCGGGGCCGTCAGAGTCTGCGCCGCGGAGCCGTCACCGGATGTGGCGGTCAGCTCGAGGATCATCGGGTCCGTCGTCGCCTCGCTGGTCCAGACCGCCTCCGCGCGCGTCGTGACGGGCCGTGCCCGGGTGATTCCGAGCCGGGTCTCGTGGACGACGGACTCGTGGACGGTGAGCGTCAGCGAACCGAGAACCGGATCGTCCGCCACGCACGCCAACGTCACCGACTCGGACACCGCCGTCGACGACCCCACCGACAGGAGGACGCCCGCCGCGCACAGCGCGCCGGCAACCGGGGTGATCGCCCGCGCGAACGGGGCCGTCGCCGTCGGGTCGCCGTCGGGCGAATGCGTCTCGAGGACGACGGAGCCCAGCAGGCCGTCCGCGAACGTGCGCCGACGCGGATCCCACAGCGGGCGCAGGTACCCGATCAAGAGGATTGTGTCGAGAAGGTGCGCGAGCCAGCGCAGCACCGTGCGGCCCAGGCGGATCGGGCGCAGCGTCGTGGCGTCGACGACGGCGATCCCCGCGACGCGTTTGCCGGGGGTCCAGCCCGTCTACGCCTGCGTCACCACGAGCGCGGCGAGCGTTCCGATGCCCCACCAGCCGGAGCGGGCATCGAGGTCATCTGCGGCGGTGGACAGGTCGAGGCCCGGCAGGATCGTCGGCACGTCCCCAGGACGGCCCACGAGGAACACAACCGCGGACACGATCCCCACGTCGAGCAGAACGGCGAGGACCCGGCGCCACCAGGGTGCGTACCGCAGCGTGTCCACGGGGACGTCCACGGGGGCCTCGACGGGGACGCCGTGGCGCTGGAGATCCGTGCGCGGAGCATCGTCGCTGGCGGGCCCCGGTGGATGCATGGGGCACACCTTAGTCCCACCGCGGGGTGGCCGCCGCGCAGTCATAATGGCCTGTGCCCTCGACCGAATCGCCCTGTCACGACATGCCTTCGCAGCAGACGACAGAACACCAGCCGGACGCCGGGGACCACGGGCTGGAACGGGGGCTGACCAACCGCCACCTGCAGCTGATCGCCATCGGCGGGGCGATCGGCACGGGGCTGTTCATGGGTTCCGGCAAGACCATTGCGCTCGCGGGCCCCTCTGTGCTGCTCGTGTACGCGGTGATCGGCTTCATGCTGTTCTTCGTCATGCGCGCCATGGGCGAGCTGCTGCTGTCCAACCTCGGTTACAAGTCCTTCCGGGACATCGCCTCGGACCTGCTGGGGCCCTGGGCCGGGTTCTTCACGGGATGGACCTACTGGTTCTGCTGGATCGTCACCGGCATCGCCGACCTGGTCGCGGTGTCCGGCTACGTCTCCTTCTGGTATCCGGATCTGCCCAGGTGGATTCCCGCATGCGCCATGATCGCGCTGCTCCTGGCGCTCAACCTAGTGGCGGTGCGGCTGTTCGGCGAGATGGAGTTCTGGTTCGCGATCATCAAGATCGTCGCGATCGTGGCGCTGATCGCCGTCGGCCTGGTCATGGTCGCGGCCGCGTTCACGTCCCCCGAGGGGCATGAGGCCTCGCTCGCGAACCTGTACGCCGACGGCGGCTTCTTCCCCAACGGTTTCACGGGCTTCCTCGCGGGATTCCAGATCGCCCTGTTCGCCTTCGTCGGCATCGAGCTCGTGGGCACGGCGGCCGCCGAGACCGAGGACCCCGAGCGCACCCTGCCCAAGGCCATCAACTCCATCCCGATCCGCGTGGTGTTGTTCTACGTCGGTGCGCTCGCGGTGATCATGGCGGTCACACCGTGGCGGGAGATCCTTCCGGACAAGAGCCCGTTCGTGGCGATGTTCGCGCTCGCGGGGCTGCCGGCGGCCGCCTCCGTGATCAACTTCGTGGTGCTGACGTCGGCCGCGTCCTCGGCCAACAGCGGGATCTTCTCCACCTCGCGGATGCTCTACGGCCTGGCGGAGGAGGGCGACGCCCCGCGACGTTTCACGACGCTCTCGGCCAGCAAGGTGCCGGCCAAGGGCCTGATGTTCTCGTGCGCCTGCCTGGTGCCCGGCGTGGTGCTGCTGTACGCGGGCCACTCGGTGATCCAGGCGTTCACGCTCGTGACCACCGTGTCCGCATTGCTGTTCATGTTCGTGTGGTCGACCATCCTGGTGTCCTACCTCGTCTACCGACGCCGCCGCCCGCAGCTGCACGAGGCCACCACCTTCGCGATGCCTGGCGGCACGGTGATGTGCTGGGTGGTGCTCGCGTTCTTCGCCGCGATGATCGTGGTGCTGGCGATGGAGCCGGACACCCGCGCGGCACTGATCGTCACCCCGCTGTGGTTCGCAGGGCTCGGCCTTGCGTGGGCCGTGCTCGTCCGGCGAAGGCGCGCTCTTCTGCCCGCGGGTGATCCGCAGTAGCGTGCAGCCATGGAGGACGTGGTGATCGGGGTTCTCGCACTGCTCGTCGGCGCACTGCTCTGCTTCAACGGCTACGTGGCGCTGCGCGCAATCATCGCGGTCTGGGGTGCGTTCGTCGGGTTCGCTCTGGGCGCAGGCCTGGTCGCCTCCGGAACGGACGGCGCCGTGCTCGCCTCCGCGCTCGGCTGGGTCGTCGCCGTCGCGCTCGCGGTGCTCTTCGCCGTCCTCGCCTACGCCTACTACGCGGTGGCCGTGGTGGTGGCCATGGCGGCCTTCGGCTTCGTGCTCGGCGCGACGGCGCTCGGTGCACTCGGCGTCACCTGGAACTGGCCGATCATCATCGGGTCCGTCGCCCTCGGCGTTGTGCTCGCCTTCGCCGCGATCACCGCAAACCTGCCCATGCTGCTCCTGGTCGTCGCGAGCGCGTTCTCCGGCGCTGCGGTCATCGTCGGGGCGGTCATGGTGCTCACCGGGGCCCTCGAGCCCTCGGCACTGACCTCGGGAGGTCGCGTCGAGCAGATCGCGCAGGACTGGTACTGGTATGCGGCGTACTTCGTCCTTGCCGTGCTGGGACTGGTGGTCCAGCTGCGCGCCGTCTCGGGCCGGGCGGCCATGCGCCAGACCTGGGAGGGCGCCGGACGTCCGGCGCACTGAGGTGCAGTGACGAGTGCCCGACGTCACCCCCTGTCGTGGCCGGGGCGCTCGGCCTGACCGTCGCCGAGGGCACCGCCGGCATCATCGGCGCCGCCGAGGGCGTCGAGCCACTCGCGCCAGTGCTGTTTCCAGACCTCGCCGGCGGCGGGGGAGGGGAGTCTCTCGTGCGTGACCGTGAGGCGGCCCGGACCGGTGGTGGTGTCGTGGCGGAACGAGACGCGTCCGAGGCTTTCACCGTCATGGGTCACCTCGAAGCGCAGCGCTCTGACCTGGGGACGGGAGCGCAGCACTGTGGTCAGCGGGCTCAGCAGGTCCGCGCGGGCGTCGTCGTCCAGGAGCAGCTCCCGGAGCGCCGTCCCGTCCACCGCGAGGCGCCGTGACCTGCTGACCGTGAAGGTCCCGCCCGGCATCTGTCCCGGTAGCCGCAACCCCGTGATGCGCTCGTAGCCCACCGTGACACCCTGCGCCCACCAGTCGCCGATGCCGTGCTCGCGCGTCACCCACGAGGCGATGGCGGTGTGGGCCGCCTCCCGGCCGGGCCCGGCGTCGATGAGGCGGACCCACTCGTCCCAGCCGTGTCCGGTGTGCTCCTGGATCGTCGTGTCGGAGACGTCGGGCTCCGAGACCCAGCCGGCGGCCGGTGTCGTGGCGGTCTCGAGCAGTGCGCGCCGCGCCGAGCCGTATCGTTCGCCGGTCTTGGTCATCCGTGCCCGGATGCGCTTCTTCAGCTTCTCCTGCGTCGTCATTGGCCTGCTCCGTCCGATGCGTGCGCGATCGTCGGCTCGCGCCCGCCGGTCGCGCACCACGGTACGGTGCGCCCCGTCGAGCACTCGAGGTCCCCTCTGCCTCCCAGAACGCCGGCGGCGCGAGCGCCGGTGCGGAGGTCGGGCGGGACGGGCCGCCCGGTGCGTACGAGGCTAGCCGACGCGCAGGGATCCGACCAGTGCCCGGCTGACCGCTCCCGAAGCCGGTATCGTCACCGGTGTCGGTGGTGTGGCCGGAGAGGGCGTGCGCGCATGAGTGGTCCGTCGAGGTCGACGAGGTCACGGGCCGTGACCGCTGTGATCTGCGCCGTCGCGGCGCTTGTGTCGGGTCTGGCGGTCGTCATCCTGCTCTGCCCCGTCTCGGGGGCCGACACCATGCCGCCCACCTGCTGGGCTACCCCCGGATACGAGGTCCCGTGCCAGTCCACCTGGTGCGTGGGCGGTGCCCTGGCCGCGGCGGCCGTGGCCGGCGCGCTGGTGTGGCTGGTGATCCGCCCCGCCGGGCGTCGCCCCCGGCACTGACGGCAGCTGGAGTGTCGGCCACGGCCGTCACCCCCGTGTCGGTGTGGTGCTGAGCATCCAGGCGACACCGAAGCGGTCGGTGCACATCCCGAACGTGTCCCCCCACGGGGCCTCGGCGAGCGGCATGTCGATCTGCCCGTCCTCGGTCAGGCCCTCCCAGTAGCGGTGGATCGTGGCGGCGTCGTCCCCGAACAGCGCCACCGAGCCGCTGGCGGACGGGCGCGCCGCACCGGGCAGCGTGTCCGACGCCATCAGCACCAGCCCGGAGTCCGTGCGCAGCTCGGCGTGGATGATCCGCCCTGCGTGGGTGAGGTCGGGCAGGGTCTCGAACTCCCCGAACGTGCTCAGCTGGAGCGTTCCGCCGAAGACGGAGCGATAGAACTCCATGGCGGGTCGCGCCGAGTCGTCGAACTCCAGGAACGGGGCAAGGGCCACGGTCATCGGGTCAACTCACCTCCACGGGGACGATGCTGGTTCGAGTGTGAGCCGGATCACCGGGGCAGGCAACCGTTGTCGGGTTGACTCCAGGGTGAGGGCGGTATGCAATATATCGCATGCCCGTCCCGTCGCGACCGTCCCCTCGACGCACCCTCCTGCGTGAGGAGGTCTACGCCGCGCTGCGGGACGCGATCGTCGACGGCACGCTTGCGCCGGGCGAACGGCTGCGCGACCCCGAGCTGGAGGCCTGGCTGGGCGTGAGCCGGACACCCATCCGCGAGGCGTTGCTGCGCCTGGAGCAGGCCGGTCTCGTCATCACGCGGCCGGGGCGGTCCACCACGGTGGCCCCGGTGGACCGCCGCGGCACCGTTGCCGCGCAGGAGGTGGTCGCCGCACTGCACGAGCTTGCGGCGCGCATCGCCGTTCCGCACCTGGGGGAGGCGGACCTCGAGGCGATGTCGTCGGCCAACGAGCGTTTTGCGCGGGCCCTGGACCACGGCGTGGTCGACGAGGCACTCGCTGCCGACGACGCGTTTCACGACGTCCTGGTGCGCGCAAGCGGGAACGCCGTGCTCGCGCACCAGCTGGCACAGCTCTCGCCCGTCCTGCGCCGGGTTGAGCGGCTGCGCTTCGGCTCGCTCGCGGGCCGTGCCTCGGTGGTCCAGCACGAGCGGATCGTCGCGCTGGCCCGGGCAGGCGACGCGGACGGGGCGGCACTGGCCGTCCGAGACAACTGGCACACCCTCGGCGCGCTGGTGCGCGCCGGGCTCGACGAGGACTGAGAGAACACCCATGGCACTGGCCGACTTCGCCCGCTACCCCCTGACCTTCGGGCCCTCCCCGATCCACCCGCTCGACCGGCTCAGCGCGCACCTCGGTGGCGCACGGATCTGGGCCAAGCGCGAGGACGTCAGCTCCGGCCTGGCGTTCGGTGGCAACAAGACCCGCAAGCTCGAGTACCTCGTGCCGGACGCCCTCGCGCAGGGTGCGGACACCTTGGTCTCGATCGGCGGATACCAGTCCAACCACACCCGCCAGGTGGCGGCCGTCGCTGCACGTCTCGGCCTCAAGGCCGTGCTGGTGCAGGAGAACTGGGTCGACTGGCCGGACGCCGTCAACGACCGCGTGGGCAACATCCTGCTCTCGCGGATCATGGGCGCCGAGGTGCGGCTCGACCCGGCCGGGTTCGGCGTGGGATTCAAGCCCAGCTGGGAGCAGGCCATCCAGGACGTCAAGGACGCCGGGGGCACGCCGTACGCCATCCCTGCCGGAGCCTCCGACCACCCCCTGGGCGGGCTCGGGTTCGCCGCCTGGGCGCAGGAGGTGCAGCAGCAGGAGGCCGAGCTGGGAGTCTTCTTCGACACGATCGTCGTCTGCTCGGTGACCGGGTCGACGCACGCAGGGATGATCGCCGGTTTCGCCGGCCAGGAGCGTCCGCGCCGCGTGATCGGTATCGACGCCTCGGCGAAGATCGACGAGACCCGCGCCCAGGTCGAGCGCATCGCCCGCCGGACGGCCGAGCTGATCGGCCTGGACCGGCCGCTGCGCGAGGACGAGATCACGGTGCTCGCGGGATGGGCCGGGGACTACTACGGTGTGCCCGTGGACTCGACGCTGGCGGCGATCCGGCTGGTCGGATCGCTCGAAGGCGTCATCCTCGACCCCGTCTACGAGGGCAAGTCGATGGCCGGCCTGATCGATCTTGTGACCCAGGGCGAGATCCCTGCGGGGTCCACCGTGCTCTACGCTCACCTGGGCGGTCAGCCCGCACTCAACGCCTACAGTGCGCTGTTCCGTTCGTGAGCGCGCAGGACGGGAGCGACATGCAGGATGCCAGCTCGGCTGAACGCCCGGCCACGCGCGCCGAGCGGCGCCGGGCACCTGAGCGCCGGGTTGCGCTCGTGCGACGGCCCGCTCCCGGCCTGGCTGACGGCCTGCTGACGCATAAGGAGCGCGTGAGCGTTGACGTCGACCTCGCCTCTCGGCAGTGGACGGGGTACTGCCATGCGCTGGCCGACGCCGGCTGGCAGGTGCAGGAGGTCGCGCCCGCACCGGACCACCCCGACTCCGTCTTCGTCGAGGACACGGTCGTGATGTTCGGCAGCCTTGCGGTGCTGACGCGACCGGGCGCCGCGGAGCGTCGGGGCGAGACGGGCGGCACCGCGGAGCACCTGCGCGGCGTGCCGGGCATCGAGGTGGTCGCAATCCAGGAACCCGGGTCGCTCGAGGGCGGCGACGTGCTCAAGGTCGGCGACACGGTGTACGTCGGGGCCTCCAGCCGCACCAATGCCGAGGGCATCCGCCAGCTGCGCGCCCTGCTCGCACCGCGCGGATATCGTGTGGTCGCTGTGCCCCTGACCAGGGCCCTGCACCTCAAGAGCGCGGTCACCGCACTGCCCGACGGCACGATCATCGGCTTCCCGCCGATCGTCGACGCCCCTAGCCTGGTCCCGCACTTCCTGCCCGTTCCGGAGGAGGAGGGGCTCGCCGTCGTCGTGCTCGACGAGGAGACGGTGCTGATGTCGGACGCCGCGCCGGCGAGCGCGGCGCTCGTGCGCAGCCTCGGCTACGCGGTGGTCACGGTCGACATCGGCGAGTTCACGAAGCTTGAGGGATGCGTCACCTGCCTGAGCGTGCGGGGGCGCTGAGCTCCGCTCAGTGCCGGGGGTCGCGCACCGCGGCCAGGAACAGCGTCAGGCTGGTCTGCGTGTGCGACACCGTGAGCAGATACGGTCGGTCGATGGCCAGCTCAAGCGGTTGCGCCGGATCCGGGGCGCTGCTCGCGACCATGCCGAGCTCGGTCACGGCCGCCGCAGTGGTCCCGGCCTCGTCGAGGGTGAGCACGGCCTGCTGGAACGCCTGGTTGAGCAGGAGCTTCTCGGCCGTGCTCATCCCGCTGAGGTTCGGATCGTCGAACAGGTCACCCAGACCCAGCGACTCGAGGGCCGGGTGCAGGTCGAGAATGCCCGCATCGAGATCGAGGGTCGGCATCGTCAGGGCCACCAGGCGCGGTGACGCGCTGGCGAGCGCCGTGGTGAGCGCTACCAGGGTCTCCTCCGCGATACTCCCCGGATCCGTGCCCTGCGGCGGCAGCAGGACGTCCGTGTGAAAGCCCTCGGAGTAGGGCAGGCGCACGGCCTGCCAGCCGTCGAGCTCCGCATAGGGCCAGCTGCCGCGCCCGCCGAGCTGCTCGACGTCCACCTGCGTGCCATCAACCTCGAACGGCCGCGCGCGGGTGCTCTCGGGCAGGAACGGCGACTGCCAGCGCGCCGAGAACAGCACGGCGTTCTGCAGCACGAGCCGAAGAAGCGGTTCGGGTTCGATGGCGGAGGATCCGATGAGCCCGCCCGTGTTCTGTGCGACCCAGGCGTCCAGCACGGCCTTGCCCGTCGCGCTGGTCAGGTCCGTCTCCGTCACGCCGGCCCCGTACCCTGCCGCGAGAGCGTCCAGGAAGGCGTCCTCGACCTCGACGCGGGTGTCCAGGACGACCTGGTTCGCCACGTGTGCCAGCGGGCGCTCCGGCGGCTCGTCCTCCTGCACGGTTCGCGGATCGCCCTCGAACTCCTGGAGCGCGGCCAGCAGTGCGTTGACCGCGTCGGTGCGGTGCTGCCCGCCGGCGCCCAGTGCGGTGTCGAGTGCGGCGGCGGTCTCGCCCCGCGCGCCCTCGGCAAGCATGGACAGGGCGATGACGGCGCATGCGGGGGAGACGACGGCGTTTTCGCTCTCCGGCACGCTCGCGAGCAGCGCGTGGCCCACCCGGTGCGTCGCGTGCACGACCTCCTCCAGCGATCCGGCCTGAGCGATCGTCACGATCTGGCGCTCGGTGGCAGATCTCACGAAGTCCTCCTCGGGATCGACGCCCGTGGCCGCGCAGGCAGCCAGGCCGGTGAGAGCGAGGGTGGCGACGGCGGCTGCGGCGGTGTGTGGTCGAGGCATCGCCTGACGATAACCGCCTGCGCAGACGGCTACCGCAAATCGGCGAGAACCGTTGCCACAGCGTTGCCCCGGTGAGGCCGCGCCGTGACCTGAGCGGGCGTGTGGGGGCCGGATGGTTGACTGGGGCGCGTGTTCACCCGAGACGACGTCGCCGACCTCGTCGGGCCAGGGGCCTATGCGCGCGGAGAGGACTATGCGGACCGCGGCATGGTCATGACGGTCGCCCGCAACAGCGCCGGCACGACGATCGTCGGCCAGGTGCGTGGGTCCGGCACCGCGCAGTACGTCACTGTCGTGCAGCTGTCCGGGCCGGGCCCGCAGGCCGTACCGCGGTCATCGAGGTGCTCCTGCCCCGTCGGGGCGAGCTGCAAGCACGCCGCGGCCACGCTGCTGACCTACCTGCAGCGGCGCGAACCTCGTCCTGCGTCGGCGCTCGCTGTGCCCGGAGCTCCGCCGGAAGCCTCGTCCAGCACGTCGCCGGGCATGCTGCCTGGGCCCGCGTGGGAGCAGGCGTTCGCACAGCTTCTCGACCCTTCCCGGTCCGTGCCGCCCCGCGACCGTCCCGGCGTCGTGCGACGTGGCGCGGACCAGGTGGGGTTGCAGTTCGAGCTGCAACCCCCCAGGCCGCAGGTCTCCGTCCGGAGGCGCGGCGGGCGCGAGCCGGCCGGCACTGAGCCGCGGCTCGGTATGCGGCCCGTGCTCCGGGGCGCGAGCGGGCGCTGGGTCCGCACCGGGATCAGCTGGCGGGATCTGGGTCACTACGGGTTCGTGGCGAGAACCCTGCCCGAGGCGCAGCTCGAGGCGCTGCGCTCGCTGTACGGCCTGGCGACGGCGTCGCTCGACCGTGCGTACTATGACCCGCCCGCGCTGATCTTCGCGGATGAGATGCCGGGCAGCGCGCTGTTCTCTGTGCTCGAGGACGCGATCGGTGCCGGTGTGCCGCTGCTGCGCTCCGACCGTCGCCAGTCCCCGGTCACCCTGGCGGCGCCCGCCCAGACGGTGCTGCGGCTGGCCAGCGTGCCCCACGGTCTGGTTGTCACCGCCGCGGTGCTGAGCGGCGGCGAGCGGTGCGACCCCGAGCGCACCGTCCTGCTGGGGCACCCGGCCAGCGGGATGTTCCGGTGGCTCGGGACGGCGAGCGCGCAGGCCGTGGGCAAGGAGACCGACGTCGTCCTCGGCCGGCTGGCCACCCCGGCGGACGACATCGTGCGTGGGCTGCTCACCCAGTCCGCACCGCTTCTGGTCCCCGCGGCCGACGCGGACAGGTTCCTGGTGCGGGTCCTGCCCGAGCTCCGGCGCCGGGTGGACGACGTCCTGGTCGACGCGGCGATCGAGCTCCCCGAGCCTCCGCAGCCCACACTCTGCCTCGAGGTGACGCGACTACCCGACCATCGTGCCCGCCTGGCGTGGAGCTGGCGCTACCGGACCCGGGTGGGTCAGGTGCCCGAGGCGGCCGAGTCCGTCCTGACGGCGACGCTCGGCGACTCGCCGGCGGGCACGATCCGCGACGTCGTGGTCGAGCAGCGCATCCTCGCGCGGGTCGCGGCCCGCGTGCCGCGACTGCGCTCGGTCCTGGACCGCGTGGGCGCCGGCGCCCACGCCGGGACGGGCGCCGAGGGGCGGCGCGGCATGGACACTGCCCGGGTCTTCACGGCGGTGGTGCCCGAGCTGACGGCAGGTGCGGAGCAGGACCCGGACC
>JBQGOU010000014.1:16925-22133 GCA_052086865.1 Cellulomonadaceae bacterium | reverse complement strand
TTTCCCTCCCCGTCCTTCGTCCCGAGCCCGGCGACCGCGGTCGCCGAGGGGAGCCGATCATGAAACAGACCCGCAACGACCCGCTGCTGCGCGAGCTCGCGGCGGCCGACCCCGTCCAGGTGGCCACGCTGACTCGTGAGGAGGAGGCGCGCGCCGAGGCCGTGCTGCGGCGCGTGTCGGCGGTAACGCCGTCGCGAGAGCAAGCCCCCGACGTTGCGACGATCACCCCCGGTCGGTGGAAGCATCTCGCGTCCAGAACCCGCAACCGCGTCGCGGCCGCCCTGATGGCGCTCGCCGTAGCCCTGGGCGTCGACCTCTCCGCCGGCGTGCCCGCCTCCGCCGAGACCGTGCTGCTCGAGGCGGCCGCGAACGCCGCGGCGATGCCGGACACGCCACTGCCCGAGGGGGCGTACTGGTACGTGAAGGTTGAGAACTACAGCAGGTACAGCAACTTCGAGGGCCCCTATCTGACTGAGCAATGGCTGTCGCAGGACGAGTACCTCCTGCGGGACGACTATGGATCGCGGTTCCGGGCCGCGGAGCAGGGGCGCGCTTTCGATCCCGCCGAGGTGCGCACCGTGTCAACGTCCATGTCCGATGGTGAGGTTGTTGAGGGTGGTGGGGAGTGGCACTACGGCGGGTTCGCGTGGGAGGAGCGTCAGCAGCTGCCCACGGAGGCCGACGCACTCAAGCGTGTGCTCGAAGACCAGATCGTGGTGACGGGCCACGGGGGCGACTACGAGCTGTGGTCCATCGTGGTCGAGGAGCTCAGCGGGCCCCCCACCGGCCCGCAGCTGCGCAGGGCCCTGTGGGAGGTGCTCGCCACGATTCCCGGAATCGAGCTGCTGGGCACGCGAACGGACCAAGCGGGCCGCGAGGGGACCGCGGTGCGTGCTGACTTCTCCGACCGACGCCTGGGCGACCAGACGCTCATCCTCGACCCGAGCGACGGCACCCTCCTGGAGCAGACCATTGTGTCTGAGGGGGAGGTGGAGTGGCGCTTCACGCGTCTGGAGCAGGGCGTCCGTGCGACCGCCCCGCCGGCCGACCCGCCCTACTGCGGTCCGGGCTCCGAGCCGTACCAGTCCTGCTGATCTGACACCTTGCTCCATCCTCTCCTGCGGTGAAAGGCCCCCCCATGCGCTCCGCCGTGCCCAGACTCATCCCGCTCGCCGTCGTCCTGCTCGGCTCGACGAGCGTCCTCGCCGGCTGCGTCGGTGCGGCGGGGTCGGCCGCTGCCGAGCTCAGCGCGACCGAGGTCGCCGCGCGGTACGGCTATGACGTCGCCACGGCCGACCTCACGCCGGTCTACGCGCTGGTGCCCCAGTTCCGTGACCCGAACGACGGCTACGCGCGCGACCTGCTGGCGCGCGCGTGCCTGCAGGGGGTGACGGACTACCCGGCCACGCCGCCGGACCCGGGTTTCGGGCTGCTGGACGAACGCACCGGGGAGGCGCTGTTCGACGGACAGATCGCGACGGAGTGGGGCTACTCCTCGGACAGGTCACGTCCGGTCGCCGATGGGAACGGCCCGGACGGTGCCACGTCCGATCTGCTCAGCGCCGACGAGGTGCAGGAGGCGATGATCGCCTGCGGCGAGGACGCCGATGCGCGCCTCGGCAGGCCGCCCGAGCGGGTGCTCAACGAGATCGAGTCGGCCGGGTGGGACGCGTCGGAGACGAACGCGCAGGTGGCCGAGGCCTCCGCGGCCTGGCGCGAGTGCATGGCGCCGGCCGGGGTGATCGACCTGCCCGAGGACCCGCGCGGCATGCCCTCGGAGTCGGTCGTGTCGCAGACCGCGGCGTACGACGATCAGGGCGCCCAGATCGACTCGCCCACGGCCGCGCGCACCGGCTACGTCGAGTACGCCAAGGGCACCGACGCCGTCATCGCGGAGCTGGGCGGATGAAGAAGATCCTCGGGCTGATCCTCGCCCTGGTCGCGGTCAGCGCGGGCACCTGGGTGGTCGCCGACCGGGTCGAGTCGCCCGACCAGGTCGCTGCCAGGGCCGAGGCCCCAGCGCCCGTGCCGGTTGTCGCCGAGCTGGACCGCGGCTACCTCCACGGGCCGGTCTTCCTGTCCGTGAGCGCGCAGCAGGCGAGCATCGTCACCGTCAGAACCCCGGCTGCTCTGACCGGCGTCGTCACCGCGGTGGAGCGAGGGCGTGCGGACGCGCTGACGCCCGGCGCCGAGCAGCTGCGCGACACCGGACGCCCGGTGTTCGAGCTGCCGGGCGCCTTCGCGCTCTACCGCGACCTCGAGCCGGGCGACACCGGCGACGACGTCACCGCCGTGCAGGCCGGCCTGCGGGAGGCCGGCTACGGCACCGGACGCGACCGGGACGGCGTGTACGGCGCCGGGACCCAGGCCGCGGTGCGCGCCCTCTACCGGGCGTCCGGCTACGTGGCGCCCGAGAACCCGGCCGCGTCCGCCCCTGTCGCCAGCGAGGAGGGCGAAGGCGACGCGTCCGAGACGCAGGCCCCGGCGAGCACGCCGGGACCGCGGGTGCTGCGGAGCGAGGTGGTGATGATCGCGACCTTGCCGGCAGCCGTCGAGTCGCTCGCGAGCGTTGGCACCGAGCTGAGTGCCGAGGCCGACCTGGTCACCCTGGGCACGGGCGACGTCCTGCTGAGCACCACCCTGCCCACCGGCTCCCTCGGTGCACTCGCGGTCGGAGCCGCGGCCACGTTCACCGGCGACGACGGCGAGGCGGCCGGCGCACAGGTCACGGCGATCGCCTCGGGCGAGACGGCTGACGAGGCCCTGGTCACGCTCGCACCCGACGGCGCGGTCTCCGTGGGGACCACGTACGTCCTGACGGTCGACAACCCAGCCGTGGAACCCGGCGACAGCCTGCTCGCGCCCCTTGCCGCCGTCGTCGCCCGGGGTGGGAGATCGTACGTCGCGGTTCGTGACGGCGAGGTGTTCCGCGAGGTGGAGGTCGAGGTGACCGGCACCGTCGGCACCGTGGCTGCGATCGCTCCGGTGGGCGAGGACTCGGGGCTGGACGAGGGCGTGGAGGTCCGTGTTGGCTGACGTGCTGATCGAGCTGCGCGCCGTCGGCCGCAGCTACCCGAACGGCACGGTGGCGCTCGACGGGGTGGACCTGGCCATAGCCCCGGGGGAGTCGGTTGCCGTCGTCGGGCGCTCGGGCAGTGGCAAGAGCACCCTGCTGAGCATCCTCGGCCTGCTCGACCAACCCAGCTCGGGCAAGCTGAGCATCGACGGGCGCCGCGTGGACTCCGTCTCCGACGGCGAGCGCACGCGTCTGCGCGCGGCAGAGCTCGGCTTCGTCTTCCAGCGCTCGCACCTGATCCCCGGGCTCAGCGTGCGCGACAACGTCCTGCTCGGGCTGCGCTATGCGCCCGTGGTCGGCGACCTTCGCCGGGCCGCCGACGACGCGCTGAGCGCCGTCGGGCTCGAGAACAGGGCCGACGCGCCGGCCCGCACCCTGTCCGGTGGCGAGATGCAGCGCGTCGCGATCGCGCGCACCCTCGCCCGCCCGGCGCGGTTGTGGCTCGCGGACGAGCCTACCGGCAACCTCGACTCCGCCCAGTCCGCCGAGATCATCGAGCTGCTCAAGGCGCGGGCTGCCGAGCGCGGCGCCGCGCTCGTCGTGGTCACGCACGAGCCCGAGATCGCCGCCCGGCTGGACCGCACCGTCACCCTCGCCGACGGACGCGTGGTCGCGGACACCGGCACGGCGCGGCCCTCGCCGCCGCCCCGGGCTACCGCACCCACCTCAGCCGAGGACGGGCCCGGCCGCGCCGTGGCCCGCCCGGCCCGCCCCTCCCGCCGCACGCTGCGCGCCCGATGGGCCCGGACCGCCCGCTTCATCGCCCAGGGCGTGGTCGCCCACCCCGGCCGGAGCAGGAGCGGCGTAGCGGCCTCGGCGGTCGCCGTCGCCTTGACCGTCGCGGCCCTCGGCCTGTCCCAGAGCGCCGCCGCGCAGGTCACGGCGCTCTTCGACGCCGAGCGCGCGACCCAGGTCACCGCGCAGCTCGCGAGCGACACCGGAGAGGCCCGCTGGCCGATCCGCACCGAGGCGGTGCGGGACTTCCCGGGCGTGACCGGGGTGGAGCACTGGCGCCTGCGCTCCAGCGTGCCCCTGGCCAACGGCGCGGTCGCCGCCCTGGACGTCGAGCTGGTCGAGGTCGACGCCGCGCCCGGCCCGGCCACCGAGAGCGCCGTCACGTGGGCGGCTGCCGACGACGGCGTGCTGGACCCCGGTGAGGTGCTGCTCGGCGCGGTCATCGCCGAGCGGCTCGGGATCACCCAGCTCGACCTGCTGCCCGAGGTCACGCTGGACGGCGCCCGCCTGCGGGTCGTGGGAGTCGTGACCGCCTCCCGCTCGGGAAACGCCGTCGGCTCCGCGTTCGTCACGCCCGCCGACACCACGACGCTTCCGCCGTCCCTGTCGAGCAACCTTTACGTCACGACTGCCCCGGGGGCCGCGCGCACCGTTGCGGACCGCCTCGAAGCCCTGGCCGACCCCTTCGGCACCACCCGCATGACGGTGGACCCGGTGCTGGCCGCGGACGCGTACCGCGGCCGGCTGCAGAGCAGCGTCGCGGTCTCCCTGCAGGTGCTCGCCGTCGTCGCCTCCCTCGCCGGGCTCGCCGCGGTGGTGTTCGTCAACCTCCTCGGCGTCGCGGCGCGCACCGCCGAGTTCGGCGTGCGCCGGGCCTTCGGGGCGAGCCGGCGCGAGCTCGTGTCGCTTGTGGTCGGCGAGTGCACGGCGCTCGGGACGCTTGGCGGGCTGCCCCCGGCGATCGCCGCGGGCCGGATTCAGCCGGCCGATGCGGTGCGGGCGTGAGGCGGCGACTTCCGATCGACCGCAGTTTCGAGCTGCTGTGACGCAGGTCACGTCACGACTGCGTGACGACATGACGCGCTGCGGACATGTCCCTGGTGTGGCGTCGTCGCGTCCCAGGTGCGCAGGGGGTGCCTGGGGCGCGGCGGACGACAGCCCGGGGCACCCTGCGCTCAGGCGGTCCGGCGCATCAGCACGATCGCCTGATCGTCGCGCTCGGATTCGCGCGCGGTGCGCATCAGCCGGGCACGGACCTCGAGCTCGGCGCCACCCAGCGCGGCCTGGACACCGTCCGGGTCGTGGCGGTGCACGGTCAGCTTGACGTCGTGACCGTAGGCGCGGTGCACCTCTCGCGCCCCGGTGCCCGCGTGGAAGCCGAACAGGGCGATGCCGCC
>JBQGOU010000014.1:0-16915 GCA_052086865.1 Cellulomonadaceae bacterium | reverse complement strand
GCCCGGGGCCAGGACCCGGCGGGTCTCGGCCGCGACGTCGGCCAGCCCGGCGGGTGGCGTGTGGATGATCGAGTACCACGAGAGCAGGCCCGCGACCTCGCCGTCGGCGACCGGCACCGCGGCGAGGCTCCCGACGCTGAACCTGAGGTCCGGGTGCGCGGCTCGAGCGGCGCGGACCATGCCAGCGGACGGGTCGAGTCCGCGCACGGGCAGGCCGCGCGCCGCGAGGTAGGCGGTCATGCGCCCTGTTCCGCATCCGACGTCGAGTACCTGCGCCCTTGCGGGCGGGGGACCCGTGGTGCCCGTCGTCGTCGCGTCCAGCAGGGCGCAGCGGACGGCGTCCGCGAAGGCATCGATCATCGCCAGGTCGAGCGGATCCTCGAACGAGGCGTCCGGGAGGGTCCGCGCGTAGTCGTCCGCGACCGTGTCGTAGGACGCCCGGATGCGGTCCTCGGCATCGTCGGTCGAACGCGTGCGCGGCATCGGACGATCATGGCACGAGAGCTCTTGCGGACCTGCGAGCGAAGGACTCCGCCGTCCCCGCCCGTCGAGGCCCAGCACTCGGGATCCGCCGATGGTTGGATGGAGGCCATGGCCCTCTCCACGGACGACTACATCGACGCCTTCGCCCGCTTCATCGCCGCGAGCCCGTCCTCGTACCACGCCGCAGCGGAGGTGGCCCGGCAACTCACGGCCGCGGGCTACACCGCCCTTGCGGAGACGGACACGTGGCCGAGCGATCCCGGCGGCTACGTCGTGGTGCGCGATGGTGCCGTCATCGCGTGGCACGTGCCCGCCTCGGCCGGCCCGACGACGCCCGTGCGCGTGCTCGGCGCCCACACCGACTCGCCCGGCTTCAAGCTCAAGCCGAAGCCGACGATCGGCGCGCACGGCTGGCTACAGGCCGGAGTCGAGGTCTACGGCGGCCCGTTGCTGAACTCCTGGCTCGACCGCGAGCTCGAGCTCGCGGGCCGGATCGTCGCCCGCGACGGCAGCGAGCACCTCGTGCGCACCGGCCCCTACCTGCGCATCCCCCAGCTCGCGATCCACCTGGACCGGGACGCGAACAACGGACTGAAGCTCGACCGGCAGCGCCACACCGCACCGGTGTTCGGCGTCGGGGACTCCTCCCACGCCGACCTCGTGGCGGACCTGGCCGGACTCGCGGGGCTCGAGGCCGCCGACGTCGCGGGCTACGACCTGCTCACCGCGGACACGCAGGCGCCCGCACGCTTCGGGAAGGACGCCGCGCTGTTCGCCGCGGGGCGGATGGACAACCTGTCCTCGGTGTTCGCCGGGCTCACCGCGCTGCTCACCCTCGCCGGCGTGCCCGGCGGCGATCCGCGTACGGCTGAGGGGCCCGCGCTGATCCCCGTCCTCGCCGCCTTCGACCACGAGGAGCTCGGCTCCGAGACCCGCTCGGGCGCCTGCGGCCCGTTCCTCGCGGACGTGCTTGCGCGCATCGGCGAGCAGCTGGGGGCGAGTGCGGCCGACCGCCGTCGGGCGCTGGCCGCGTCCTGGTGCCTGTCCGCGGATGCCGGGCACGCCGTGCACCCCAACTACCCGGACAAGCACGACCCGGCCAACCGGCCCCTGGCGGGCGGCGGCCCGCTGCTGAAGATCAACGCGAACCAGCGGTACGCGACGGACGCCCACGGCGCCGCCCTGTGGGCCCGGACCTGCGCGGACGCCGGGGTCGCCTACCAGGAGTTCGTCTCGAACAACGACGTGCCGTGCGGCTCGACGATCGGGCCGCTCACCGCCACCCGGCTCGGCATCCGCACGCTCGACGTCGGCGTGCCCCTGCTGTCCATGCACTCGGCGCGCGAGCTTGCGCACACCGGCGACCTCGCGGACCTGGCCCGCGCAGCCACGGCGTTCTGGAGCTGAGTGTGGCGCGCACGGCACCGCCGTTCCTCGCGGGGCTCGGGCCGCGTCCCAACCTCGGATTCCGTGCCGGGGAGTACTCGGGGGCCTCCCGCGCTCGGATTCCGAGGCACGGGTGCCGCGATCGGTCGGGGAGCGCAGCGCGCCGATAGGATCCGGCCATGACTGCCGCCTCGGATGAGGACCACGCTGCGACGGGCGCCCCACACGAGCGGGGCGACGCCGCGCCGGACGGCCGTACGGCCACCGACCCGGTCGCGGCGCCCGGCTGGGTCTCGCGTCGGCTCGCACGTCATGTCGCGGGCCTGAGCACGGCGGGGCTCGCGGTCGCCCTGGTGCTCGGGCTGCTGTCGCTGACGCCGAGCCTGCTGCCCCGCGGTCCGCTCGTGCAGGGGGCCTTCACCGGGCTGTGCGTCATCTCCGGGTACGCCGTCGGGGTGCTGGTCGGCTGGATGCTGCGCTCGCTGCGCGCACTCGATCGCGTGACCCCGTCCGCGCGCACCACGGCGCGGCGCGTCCTGGGTGCGGTGGCGCTGGTGAGCGTGGTGGTCGTGCTGTGGTTCAGCTCGGGCTGGCAGAACGAGGTCCGGGCGCTCCTCGACATGCCTGCGGCGCCCCGGTGGCCCGTGGTCGCCGTGCCGTTCGTGGCGGTGCTGCTCGCGTGGCCGCTGCTGCAGCTAGCCCGCGGCCTGCGCTGGAGCGCTCGCCGTCTCACGGACCTCGTGGCGCGCCGGGTTCCGAGGCCGATCGCCACCGTCGTCGGCGTCGGCGTGGTCGCCTGGCTGAGCGTGTCCGTGATCTCCGGATTCCTGTGGAGCTCCCTGATCGACGGTCTGAACTCCGCCTTCGCGGCCGCCAATGCAGGCTTCGACGACGGCTCCGAACCACCCGAGCAGCCCGAGCGCTCCGGCTCGGCCGCGTCCACGTCCTCCTGGGAGTCGCTCGGACTGCAGGGCCGGCGCTTCGTGACCGGCGGCGCGAGCACCGAGCAGCTCGCCGCGTTCGTCGAGACCGTGCCCTCCGGAGCGAGCGGCACCCCCCAGGACGTGCGTGAACCCGTGCGCGTGTACGCGGGTCTCGACCCCGACGACGACTTCGACGCGAGCGCGGCCGTGGTGGTCGACGAGCTCGAGCGCACGAACGCCTGGGAGCGGCAGGTCCTGCTCGTCGTGACCACCACCGGCACCGGCTGGGTGGACTCCGCCATGGTCGACTCGCTCGAGCTCATGTACGGCGGGGACACCGCGGTGGCGACCATGCAGTACTCCAACCTGCCCAGCTGGCTGAGCTTCATCGGTGACCAGGCCACGCCCCCGGCCGCCGGGCGCGCACTGTTCGAGGCCGTGTACGCGGCCTGGGACGCGCAGCCCGAGGACGACCGGCCGCGCCTGCTCGTCTCCGGCATCTCGCTCGGGTCCTTCGGTGCGCAGGGTGCCTTCTCCGGTGCCCAGGACCTCCTGGCGCGCGCCGACGGCGCCCTCTTTGTCGGCACGCCCAGCTTCACCCCGCTGTGGCGCGAGGTGACCGCCGCGCGGGACCCCGGCTCCACCGAGCAGTCCCCGGTGGTGGACGGCGGCCGGACCGTCCGGTTCCTGACCGGGCCACCCGGCACCGACGGCGACCCGTGGTCCCTGGGCGAGGACTGGCCCCAGCCGCGCGTCGTCGCCGCCCAGCACGCCTCGGACGGTGTGACCTGGTGGTCGCCGACCCTGCTGTGGTCGGCACCCGACTGGCTGCGCGAGCCGCGCGGCGAGGACGTGCACCCGATGACACGCTGGTACCCGATCGTCACGTTCTGGCAGCTCACGGCGGACCTCTTCTTCGCGGGCGACAGTGCGATCCCCACGGGCCACGGGCACCACTTCGAGCTCGAGTACGCCGACGGCTTCGCCGCCGTGCTTCCGCCCGAGGGCTGGACGCGGCAGGACACCGAGGTGCTGCGCGAGGTCGTGGCGCACCGCTTCGAGATTGCGGCCGGCTGGCCGCTGACCACGCGATGACCGCGCCGGAGCCTGAGCCGGGGGCGGGACGTGCCGAGGAGGGCGGCGCTCGCCGGGAGACCGGGTCTGCGGCCTCGGCCCGGCGCCGCCGCCTGCTCGGCATCCTCGGCCGGGTGCTGCTCTGGGCGCTCGTGGTGGTCCTGCTGTGGAACGGCCTGCGCGTCCTGCGCCGCATCGACTGGTCCGCGGTGGGCGCGGCCCTCGGCCAGCTGGCCTGGTGGCAGGTGCTCGCCCTCGCCGCCGTCCTCGCGGTCCGCACCGCGTTCCGCTCGGCGCCGCTCGCGCTGTTCGTCCAGGGGCTGGGCCTGCGCCGTGCCATCGGGAACGACCTGGTCGGGGACCTCGTGGCGACGGTGACGCCCGCACCGGCGGACGTCGTCGCCCGCGGGGCGCTGTTCCGCTCGTGGGGCATCGACCCGGGCCGCGGCATCGCCGGGCTCGTCCTGAACTCGGTGCTGTACTACGTGGTCCGGCTCGCCGCCCCCATCGCCGGGGCCGTGGTGATGCTCTGGACCATCGGCGAGACGATCGCGCTCGGCACCGCGGCGCTGCTCAGCGGGATCGCCAGCGCCCTGCTCGTGGCCGGTCTGGTGGTCGGGGCGCACTCACCGCGATCCGCCGCGGGGCTCGGCCGCTTCCTGGGCCGGACGGTGCACAGGTTCCGGCCGTCCGGGCCCGGGCCCGACGAGGTGGCGGCCAAGGCCCTCGAGTTCTACGACAACGTTGCCGGGCGGTGGCGAAAGCACTGGGCGAGCGCTCTGGGCAGCCTCGCCCTGCAGGTGCTGGTCGAGTCCGTGCTGCTGGTCCTCGCACTACGGTTCGTGGGCGTCACCCCTCCCGAGGCACCCACCTTCGTGGTCATCGCCGCGTTCCTCAGCGTGTACATGCTCATGGCCACGCCCATGCAGGGTCTCGGCGTGTTCGACGCCGCCGTCGTCGCCCTGATCGTGGACCGGACGACGGCGTCCGCGGCGCAGCTCGTGGCGGGCCTGATCATCTGGCGGGTGTGCGTCCAGCTGGTCCCGCTCGTGGCTGCTCTCGCACCGCTCCTGACGTGGCGACGCAGACGTACCCTGAGCGCATGAGGATCCGCCACGCCATCGCCCGCGTCTTCTGGGGGCTCTCCCGGTGGCGGATGAGCAGCTACCGCGTGCCCGAGGGCGGTGCCGGCATCCTCATCGGGGCGCCGCACACCTCCAACTGGGACTTCGTGCTGATGCTCGCCATGTCGTGGCGGCTGCGCCTCCCGGTGAAGTTCCTGGTCAAGAACGACGTCTACCGCTGGCCGCTGCGCCACATCGTGCGTGCCCTCGGCGGCATCCCGGTCGATCGCAAGCACCCCGTCGGCATCGCCGAGGGCCTGATCGCGCGAGCCAGGGCCGGGGAGCGGTTCTACCTGGTCATCACCCCGGAGGGCACCCGGCGCAAGGTCGAGTACTGGAAGTCCGGCTTCTACCGGATCGCCCGCGAGGCGGACCTGCCCGTCACGCTCGGATTCGTGGACCGGGCGACCATGACGGCCGGGCTCGGCCCGACGATCGAGCTCAGCGGTGACGTCCGCGCGGACATGGACCGGGTGCGCGCGTTCTACGCGGACAAGACCGGCTTCGATCCGCAGCGCCGCTCCGAGCCCCGGCTGCGCGAGGAGGGCCGGGCGCCCAAGGGCCCGCCCGTCTGACAGGTCAGCCGGGCAGGTGAGCCAGGGTCGACCTCGGCGGTTCAGCGCGGGGGCCGGGCGAGGTCACGCCGCGTCGTGGGTTGCGAGCCGGTGGAGTGCGCCGACCAGGCCTGAGGCCGTGAGCCGCCCCCGCGTCGCGCCGCCCTCGACCACCGGGACACCGTCGCCCGGCGCCGTCGCCAGTGCCGTCAGCGCCTCCTCGAGGCTCGCGCCCAGCGGGATCTGCGCCGCAGCGTCGCCGGCAGCGCCCGCGCCGACGGCCCGGGAGGTCGACGGATCCGAGTGGACGGGCACCAGATCCGACTCCTCGACGCGTCCCACCGAGAGCAGCCGCACGGTGCGCCCCGACCCGATGAAGGACTCGACGAACTCGTTGGCGGGCCGGGCGAGCAGCGTAACGGGGTCCGCGAGCTGCTCGATCACCCCGCCCTGCCCGAACACCGCCACGCGATCGCCCAGGGTGACGGCCTCGTCGATGTCGTGCGTCACCAGCATGACCGTGGTGCCCAGCTCGCGGTGGATCCGCCGGAACTCCCGCTGCAGCCGGCGCCGGCCCTCCGGGTCGACGGCGCCGAAGGGCTCGTCCATCAGCAGCACCGGCGGGTCCGTCGCCAGCGCTCGCGCCACACCCACGCGCTGCCGCTGGCCGCCGGAGAGCTCGTGCGGGTACCGCCGGCCGTAGGTGTCCGGGGGCAGACCCACCAGGTCGAGCAGCTCGGTCACACGGGCTCGCCCGCGGGCCCGGTCCCAGCCCAGCAGCCGGGGAACCGTCGCGACATTCTGCGCGACGGTCCGGTGCGGGAAGAGACCGACGTTCTGGATGACGTAACCCACGCCGCGGCGAAGCCGCACGGGATCCACCGCGGTGACGTCCTGGCCGTCCAGCCAGATACGGCCCGACGTCGGCTCGACCAGCCGGTTCACCATCCGCAGCGTCGTCGACTTGCCGCAGCCCGAGGGGCCCACCAGCGCGAGCAGCTCGTGCCGGTGCACGTCCAGGTCGAGGTCGCTGACGGCCACGGTCCCGTTCGGGTACTCCTTGCGCACGCCGCGCAGGCGGATCAGCGCGTCGCCCGCCGCCGTGTCGTCCGGCGCCGCGGCGCCGTCGGGCGTGTCCTGGGCGCTCGAGACCATGCGCGCGACACTACCGAACGCCGTCGGGCGCGTCGCGTCGGCGCGCACCTGCCTGCGGCCGATTCCTTGACCATTCGTGGGGGCGGCGGACGCGCCGCCACGGGCCTGGTCCGCTGGGCCCTCGCCCGGGAGATGATCGACTCGGTCGACGCCCTGTCCGCGACCTTCTTCGACCTGTTCAGCGCGGACGGCCTCCTGGCCAGCCACCTGGCATACCTGGCGGCGTTCATGACGCCGCTCGACGCCGTCCCGGGCCGCGCCGTCGCGCCGGGCCGGGTAGCGTCGGGCGGGTGACGACGGTTCCCCACCTGCTCGAGAGCGCCGCCGTGCTCGCGAGCGAGGTCGAGCCACCCGCGAACCCGTGGGTGTCCTGGTCGTACGTGCAGGACAACTGGGGCGAGATCTCGGGCTACCTCACGCAGCACGTGACCCTGACGGTCCAGGGCGTGCTGATCGCGCTCCTCGTCGCCGTGCCGCTCGCGGCCCTCGCCCACCTGCGCCCGCGGCTGGCCGGACCGCTGCTCGGCACCACGGGCGTGCTCTACACGATCCCGTCGCTCGCGCTGTTCGCCGTGGTCTACCCGTTTCTGCGGGACCGCCGGGGCACGGTGCTCGTGGGGCTCGTGCTCTACGCCCTGCTGCTGATCGTGCGCAACACGCTCGTGGGCCTGCGGGGCGTCGAGCCCCAGGTCGTCGACGCAGCCCGCGGCATGGGCTACGGACGGTGGCGGCTGCTGCTGACCGTCGAGCTTCCCGGCGCGCTGCCCTCCATCCTCACCGGCCTGCGCCTGGCCACCGTCAGCACGGTCGCGCTCGTCACGGTCGGCGTCGTCATCGGCTACGGCGGCCTGGGCCAGCTGATGTTCCGCGGGTTCAACAGCGGGTACCGCGCACAGATCATGACCGCGACGCTGCTGTGCCTGGCACTCGCCCTGCTGGCGGACCTGCTGCTCGTCCTGATCGGGCGCGCGCTGATGCCCTGGGCGAGGAGGAGCCGCGCGTGAACGATCTCCTCGCCGCCTTCCGGTGGCTCAACGACCCGCTCAACTGGACCGGCCCGGGCGGGGTGCTCGCGCTCGCCGGCGAGCACCTGACGATGACACTGGCCGCCGTGGCGCTCGCCGCCCTGGTGGGCCTGCCGGCCGGGCTGTGGCTGGGCTACGGGCGGTGGGCGCGGGCGAGCGCATCCGTGGTGAGCCTCGTCAACGTCACCCGGGCGCTGCCTACCTTCGCGCTGCTCACCATCTTTGCGAGCACCGGCATCGGCTTCGGCAACCGGCCAACCGTCCTGGCTGCCGCGATCTTCGCGCTGCCCGTCATCCTGGCGAACACCCACGCGGGCATGCTCGGCGTGGACCGGGACGTGCAGGACGCGGCGCGGGGCATGGGGATGCCGGGCAGCCGCATCATGGGTGCGGTCATGCTGCCGCTCGCCATGCCCCTGATCGGCGCCGGGCTGCGCACCGCCACCGTGCAGGTCATCGCGACCATCCCGCTGGCGGCGCTCGTGGGTGGCGGCGGGCTCGGCCGGATCGTGGTCGAGGGCTTCGGCACCCAGCGCTACGGTCAGGTGATCGCGGGCGGCGCGCTCATCGCGGTGCTGTGCCTGGCGGTCGAGGGGGTGCTGGCTCTCGGCCAGCGGCTGCTGACCCCGCGGCCCATGCGGAGCGTCACGGCGTAGCCGGGGCGCCAGGACCCGGCCCTGCCCGTCCGGCGAGGCGCAGCGGCAAAGCCCTCCGGGTTGCCGTGCGCCCCGCGCCGGTATCGAATGAAGGTGCTCGAACTCGACGTCTGGAGAACTCATGACAACTCGCCCGGTCTCGACCCTGCTCAAGGCTGGAGCGGTCGCGGGAGCGCTGGTCCTCGTCACCGCCTGCGGGTCCCCGGGCTCCTCGGGCTCGGGCAGCGGCGCCACGACCTCGGCCGTGGACAGCGATCTGCCCGTCTGCGAGCCCGTTGCGGGAGACACCCTCGTGGCGCTCGAGGACGACAAGAACCTGCAGAACCCGGACAACGTCATCCCGGCGGTCAACGCCGAGGCGGCCGCGGACGACCCGCAGATCCTCGAGGTCCTCGACGCGGTCTCCGCCGCGCTCGACACCCCGGCGCTGATCGACCTCAACCGCGCCGTGGACGTGGACCGGCAGACCTCCGCCCAGGCGGCGTCGGCCTTCGTCGAGGACCAGGGGCTCGCGGCAAGCACCCAGGTGGGCGAGGGCCGCAGCGTGGTGGTCGGGTCGCAGAACTTCTCGGAGGGCGCGACGCTCGCGGAGCTGTACGCCCAGGTGCTCGACTCCGCCGGCTACGACGCGAGCACGCAGGACGTCGGCAACCGCGAGCTGTACCTCGAGGACCTCACCTCCGGCTCGGTCACCGTGATGCCCGAGTACGTCAGCACGCTGACCGAGTTCCTCAACGTGCAGGAGAACGGCGAGGACGCGGAGCCGCTCGCCTCCCCTGACCTCGACGCAACGGTCGCGGAGCTGACCACGCTGGGGGAGAGCGCCGGCCTGGCGTTCGGGACGCCCGCCGAGGCGCAGGACCAGAACGCCTTCGCGGTGACGACGGCGTTCGCGGACGAGCACGGGGTCACCACGCTCAGCGGGCTGGCCGAGACCTGCTCCGGCCTGGTGCTGGGCGGTCCGCCCGAGTGCCCGGAGCGGCCGTTCTGCCAGCTGGGGCTCGAGCAGACCTACGGACTGGACTTCGCAAGCTTCACGTCGCTGGACGCGGCCGGACCGCTGACCAAGGAGGCGCTGACCTCGGGGACGATCACGATCGGCCTGGTGCTGTCCTCCGACCCGGCCCTCGCGGGCTGAGCCGCCCCCGCCCCGGCGTGCCGATCTGTCCGGGGGCGGCTCAGTACCAGACGCTCAGGCGCGGCGGGGCCAGCGGGGCGAAGGCCAGGTCGAGCCAGGCGAGCGTCGGTGCGCCCGCCCGCAGCCGCCCGGCGGCCGCGAGCGTGCCGGCCCGCACCCCGCCGAGCAGGAGTGCGGCGAGCTCTGCGGCGCTGAGCTCGACCAGCCCGTCCGACGGGACCGCGGTCGCACCCTCGACGGCGGTGACCGTTCCCGCGCCGTCGTCGGTGACCTCGAGGCGCCAGGTCCCGTCGGCGAAGCCGAGCGGGTCGGACACGCGGAAGGTGACCTGGCCCGGGACGCGGTAGGTGCGCGACTGCAGGCACGTTGCGACGTCGAGCACCCGCAGCCAGTGGTGGTCGGTCTCGCGCACGTCGAGCGCGCGCTGGTCGACCACCAGCCACCGCAGCGGGTCGTCCGGCGACATCTCCCCAGCCCTGACCGTGCTCACGAGGTCGTGCTCGAGCGCGAAGCGCCACAGCGCGGCGTGCGCGTCGGAACCCTCCGCGACCAGCGCCCGCACCACCAGGGTGCCCATGGTGAAGTCATCCTGGTTCACCTCGATCGAGTAGATCAGGACGCCACGGACCTCGCCGTCCGCATCCGTGTAGCGCACGGCGCGCACCCTGCCGCCGTCCTTCTGACCAGGGGCGAGGCCGGCCATGCCGCGCCACAGCCCGTCCCACGCCGCGACCTCGCCCGGCCGGCCGCGCCGTACCACGCGATGCAGCGCGATCGCGTCGTCGCGAGCCGTCTCCCGCTCGATCGGGTCGAGACGTCCGGGCCGGGTGTCCTCGGTGGGGCGGGGACCGGCCCAGCCGGCGCGGCGCGCGTCGATGGTCCAGCGGGTGCCGAGCGCCACGGGGGCAAATCCGTAGCGCCCGTAGATGGTCGCCTCGGACACGGTCAGCCCCGCGATGGGCAGTCCGGCCGCTGCCGCCGCCCGCAGCTCGCCCTCGAGCATCGCCCTGGCGATGCCGCGCCGGCGGTGGGTGGCCGAGACGGTCACCGCACTGATCGCCCAGACCGGCAGGAAACGCTCGACGTCGACCGTGAGCTCGTCGGCCCACGAGTTGACCGTGGCGACGGGCGTCTCGGGCTGGACGGACGAGTCGTCGAAGACGCCCACGGGGCGTGTGCCCGCGATGGTCTCGCGCCATCCCGCGACCTGCTCGGGTGACGAGCGCTCGCCCAGGAACCCGCGTTCCACAGCCTGGACGAAGTGGTCGAAGTCCTCGCCGGCACGGTCGATCACCCGATAGGTCAGCCCGCGGTCCGCGAGGACGCGCGTCGAGACCGGGTCGAGCGGAACGGCTGTGGCATCGAGGGGCGTGACGTCGTCGGGCGTGGGGTCTGTCGTCTTCGGCACGCTTGGCACGCTATCGGCACCGCTCGTGCCGGTCCACGCATATTCGGGAAGGCGCCTGCTCAGAGTCCTGCGGTCTCGAGCAGCCGCAACCAGACCTCGCTGACGGTGGGGTAGGCGGGCACGGCGTGCCACAGCCGGTCGAGCGGCACCTGGCCGACGACGGCGATCGTGGCCGCGTGCAGGAGCTCGGCCACCTCCGGTCCCACGAAGGTCGCCCCGAGGACCACCCGGCGCTCGGTGTCGACCACGAGTCGTGCCCTGCCCGCGTACCAGCCCTCGGCGAGCGCGGCCCCGGCGACCGCGCCCATGTCGTAGTCGACCGCCCGGGCCGGGTGCCCCGCGTCCTGGGCCGCAGCCAGCGTCAGGCCCACGGTCGCGACCTCGGGGCGGGTGAAGACCACCTGGGGCACCGCCGCGTGATCGGCGCTGGCCCGGAAGCGGCTCCACCCGGCGGCGTCCTGCTCGGCGCGTGCGGTCAGGCCCGCGGACTCGTCCTGCAGCGGCGAGCCCGGGTCCTGCCCGGCGTCCTCGTCGTGGGCGTCGCCCTCGCCTCCCGTCCCGGGGCCGAACCGCGCGGCGACGACGTCCCCGGCCACCCGGGCGTCGTACTTGCCCTGGTGCGTCGTCGCGGTCCGGCCGGTGACGTCGCCCGCGGCGAACAGCCACCCGTCGGGCACCGCGCGGACCGTGAGGGAGTCGTCCACGGCCAGCGCTGCCGACGGGTCGAGCCCGAGCGTCTCGAGGCCCAGGTCCCGCGTCGCGGGGCGCCGTCCGGTCGCGACGAGCACCTCGTCCGCGGTGACGGACGAGCCGTCTGCGAGAGTCAGGTGCACCTCGGCGCCGTCGCGGTGGGCACGGGTCACCTGGGTGCCCAGGCGCACCTCAACCCCGGAGCTCGCAAGCGCGTTCTGGACGAGCTCGCCCGCGAACGGCTCGGCGGTGTCCAGGAGGCTGTCCCCGCGCACCAGCACCGTGACCTCGGACCCGAGGTCACGGAAGGCGGTCGCCATCTCACAGGCGACCACGCCCCCGCCCACGACGGCGAGCCGGCCGGGCACCGTGCGTGCCGACGTGGCCTCGCGGCTGGTCCAGGCGCCGACGTCCTCGATCCCGTCGATCGGGGGCACGACGGCGCTGCTGCCGGTGGCCACCACCACGGCCCTGCGGGCGCGCACCGCGGTGCGCTCGCCGTCCTCGGCCGTGACCTCGAGCTCGCGCGGCGCGGTGAAGCGGGCGTGTCCGCGCAGCAGGTCGAGGCCGGCGGACTCGAGCCACCTGACCTGTCCGGCGTCGTCCCAGTGGGCGGCGAACTCGTCGCGCCGACCCAGCGTCGCTGCCGGGTCCACGCCACCGGAGACGGCCTGCGCCGCGCCGGGCACCGCTCGCGCGGCGGCGAGCACGGCGCCCGGGCGCAGCAGTGCCTTGGAGGGCATGCACGCCCAGTAGGAGCACTCGCCGCCCACCAGGGCGCTCTCGACGACCAGGACACTCAGGCCGGTGCGCGCGGCCCGGTCCGCGGCGTTCTCGCCGACGGCGCCCGCGCCGAGCACCACGACGTCGTACTCCAGGCCTTGTTCGGATGGTGTGGACGATGCTGTGGTCATTCCTCCATCGTGCGCCCCGTCGGATGATGTCGCACGGGCGAGCCCGCCCAAGATGCGGTAGTGCCCGGGTCGGCATACGGTCGAGTGAAGCCGGGAAACCCGGAGCAACGCACCCGAGGAGGACCCATGGGACTGGACGACAAGGTCAAGAACGCGGCCGAGAAGGCCAAGGGCAAGGTCAAGGAAGGTGCGGGTAAGGTCTCCGACAACGAGCGTCTGGAGGCCGAGGGCAAGGCTGACCAGGCGTCCGGCAACGTCAAGCAGGCCGGCGAGAACGTGAAGGACACCTTCAAGTAGATCGCGGTCGGGCGCGCGGGTTCGGCCGCGCGGCCCCTGCACACGAGAGGCCCGGGCGGCACTGCCGCCCGGGCCTTATGCTGTCCGACCATGGACCGCACGGAGAGCTACGTCCTGCGCGCGCCGCGGCTCCAGGACGCACCCGAGATCGCCGCCACCCACGTGCAGGCGTGGCGTGAGACCTACCCCGGCATCCTCTCCGCCGAGCTGCTCGCCAACCTGGACGTCGCGCAGCACACGCGCATGTGGGAGAACGTGGCCGCGTCCGGCGCCGACCCTGCCCGGCGCGCCACCATCGTGCTGGACGACCAGGGTGTGTGCGGCTTCGGGCTCGCCGGCCCTCCCCGCGACCCGGATCCGCCGCGCGACCTCGAGCTGTATGCGATCTACCTGCTGGAGCGGGCCAAGGGCGCGGGCGTCGGGCGCCGCCTGACCGAGGCGCTCCTGGGGGGCCGGCCCGCGCTCGTGTGGGTGGCGGACCGCAACGCGCGCGCCCAGCGCTTCTATGCCCGCCGCGGCTTCCGGCGCGACGGTGCGAGCAAGACCATCGAGCGCTGGGACAACGTGCTGGACGTGCGCATGGTGCGGGACGCCGTCGACCCCGGCCCACCTGACCCGGTCGGCTGACACGCCCGACGCTCGGACGCCCGGCACGGGTCCGGCTGGCATGATCGAGCGGTGAGCCACCAGCACCCGACGCGAAGAGCCCGGCACGTCGACGCCGTGCCGGCGCAGCCCGGGGGCCTGCCGCACGCCCACGGCCACGGCCACGGCCACGGAAAGGTCCCGCGGTCCTCGACGCGCGTGCGACTCGTGCTCGGCGCCCTGCTGATTCCCATCCTGGCCGCCACCGTGGTCGGCATGATCGCGCTGTGGCCCCACGACGCGCCGTCGCGGGGCGAGCTCTCGGTCACGGCAGGCACCGCGGGGATGGTCTTCGGCACGGTGACGGCACCACCGGCCGACGACGGGACCACCCCGTTCGAGCTCGAGTCCGGCGAGCAGGTGACCGTGATCGTTCCGCCCGAGTACGTCGAGTCCGGTGTGGCGGTGGGCGATCAGCTCAAGGTGCTGCACGTGCCCGAGGCGGCGGCATCGGGCAGCGAGTACGTCTTCATGGACTTCAAACGTGACCTGCCCATGGGCATTCTCGCGGTCGCCTATGCGATCGTCGTCGTCGCCGTGGCACGGTGGCGCGGCCTGGCCGCGATGGCGGGTCTCGTGGTGGCCTTCGGCGTCATCGTGACCTTCACGCTGCCCGGCCTGCTCGCGGGGCAGCCGCCGCTGCCCGTGGCCCTCGTCACCTCGTGCGCCGTCATGTTCGTCGTCCTCTATCTGGCGCACGGGCTCAACGCGAGGACGTCGACGGCGCTGCTGGGAACCGTCGTCGGCCTCCTGATCACCGTGTTGCTGGCCGCGTGGGCCACGGGCGCGGCCCACATCACCGGCCTGGAGGACGAGTATGCGCGTCAGCTGCCCGCATTCGCGCCCGACGTCGACATCCGCGGCATCGCGCTGTGCGGAATCGTCCTGGCAGGGCTCGGCGTGCTCAACGACGTGACGATCACCCAGGCCTCCGCGGTGTGGGAGCTGCGTGCCGTCAGCCCGAACATGTCGCGTCTCGACCTGTTCCGGCGCGGCATGCGCATCGGACGCGACCACATCGCCTCGACGGTCTACACCATCGCGTTCGCCTACCTGGGTGCCGCACTGCCCCTGCTGCTCATGGTCAGTCTCATCGACCAGAGCCTCGGTCAGACGCTGAGCTCCGGCGAGATCGCGACGGAGGTCGTGCGCACCCTCGTCGGGTCGATCGGCCTGGTGCTCGCCATCCCGATCACCACCGCCATCGCCGCGGTGACGGTGGGCGGGGGGCCCGCCCTGGCCGCTGAGGACCGGTCAGGCCCTGCGGCGCAGGGCCCACAGGGCGCCGGCGACGGCCGCGACGCACCACACGAGCAGCACGAGGACGGAGCGCAGGGGCACGTCGAACACGTCGTGCGCCAGCCCTGAGCGGATCAGGGTGGCCATCGGCTCGACGGGTAGCCACTCGTGCGTGTGCTGCAGCCAGACGGGCATGCGCTCGGCCGGGAAGCTCACCGGTGAGAACAGCAGCACGGCGAACACCAGGAACTGGGTGAGCAGCATCGCGACGGCCGGCTTGAGCAGGGTCGCCATCGCATAGCCGACGGCAGCCGACGTCAGGGAGACCAGCAGGGCGCCGGGCACGATCCACCAGGCGGGCGACAGCTCGATGTCGAAGCGCAGCACCCCGGCGAGAATGCCCAGCAGCATGCCCGGCAGGGCGATGAGCGTCCAGATCGCGAGGTCCGAGGCGAGGTAGAGGGCACGGAGCACGGGCAGTGTGCGCATCCAGTCGAGGCTGCCCTCGGTCCGGGCGGTGCCGACCATCTGCGGCGTCATCACCAGGCCGACGGTGATCAGCGTGATCGTCGGCGCGCCCGTCGCGAGGAACAGCGCGAGTTCGGGCCCGACATCGCCGACCAGCATCCCGTAGCCGAGGATCGTGGCCACCGAGAGCATGACCTGGACGACGACCATAAGAGGCAGGTAGGCGGACTGGCGGCGCAGCTGCCACTGGGTCAGCAGCAGGCCCTGGCGCAGCGCGGTCATGCGGCCACCTCCGCGTGGGTGTCATGCCCGCCGGTGTGCTCGTGCCCGACGAGCTCGATGTAGACGTCCTCGAGTGAGGCGGGAGTCAGGGCATAGCGTTCGATCCGCCCGGCCTCGACCTCGTCCTGCGCCCAGCGCACGACCTCGGCTGCGGCATGCGCAGGCACGGACCCGACCTCGCGCAGTCGCGTGTGCGTGGTCGCGCCGACGGCGGGGTGCCAGGCGAGCTCCTGCCCGGGGACCGTCTCGACCTCGATCGTGAGCTCGCCCTGGCGCGCGGCAGTCAGGCCCGCGGGGGTGTCGGCGGCGATCACTCGGCCCTCGTCGAGGACCACCAGATGGTCCACGACGCGCTCGGCCTCACGCACGTTGTGCGTGACGAGCAGAACGCCGGCGCCCTCATCCGCGAGCCGGCGGATCTGGCCCCACAGCAGCCGACGCCGCACGGGATCGACGTCGTTGGTGGGCTCGTCGAGCACGACGAGGGCGCCGGGGCGCACTGCGGTCATCGCGAACGCCGTCAGGCGGGCCACGCCGCCCGAGACCTTCTCGGCCGTCACGCTCGCCCACGGTCCCAGGTCGAGGGCGTCGATGAGCTCGTCGGTCCGGCGGCGCGCGTCGGGTTTTGACGCGCCGCGGATGCGACCGACCAGCTCGATCGCTGCGCGTGGAGTCAGACCGGTGATCGGCACGTTGGCCTGCGCCTGGATGCTCGTGCGCTCGCGGGCCAGCTCCGGGTGGGCGACCGCGTCGATGCCGTCGAGCGTGATCGTGCCCTCGTCCGGTAGGACGAGGCCGACGACCTGGTTGACGAGCGTCGTCTTGCCGGCTCCGTTGTGGCCGAGGAGTCCGACCACCTGGCCAGGGGCGATGTCGAGGTTGATGCCGTCGTTGGCCTGGACGCCCTGACGCCCGCGATACCGCTTGCGCAGTCCGCGCACGGTCAGGACCTGGTGCTCATCCATGACGAGTCCTCTCTGGATACCGATCAGTACGTAACGAAAGGTATCAGATACCGATTAGGATCAGCAGTACCCACGGGACCGTACCCTCCGGTACGTCTGCGGGGTACGATGGGGACATGAGCAACGACGACGCCTCCCGGGGCCCGACGGACTCGATCGGGTCAGCTGCTCGTGCGCTCGCCGAGGCCACCGCGGCCCTGACGAAGGTCCTGAGCAACCAGATCAAGGACGTCGTGCCCGAGGTCGGCGAGGCCGTCGCCACCAGCCTGCGCGAGGCTTCCCAGGGACTTGCCAGCGCGTCCGAGGACCTGCAGCGCTCGACCGGCCGGGCCGGCTCGGCCCGGCGCCAGGCCCGGGCCGACCAGACCCGAGCCGACCTGCTGGCGGCCGCTGCGCGGGACATCGCCGCGCTCGGCTACGAGGGTGCGACGGTCGACGACATCGCGACCGAGGCCGGCTACACCAAGGGCGCGGTGTACGCGCACTTCG
>JBQGOU010000013.1:0-22497 GCA_052086865.1 Cellulomonadaceae bacterium | reverse complement strand
GGCGATCCTCCGGGCGCCGGCGGCGGCGTCCGCCCCCCCCGGCGCGGGTCGCGCCGCGCGTCCCCCGAGTGCGGTCGGTCCCGGACCGGGTGGGCGGGGGGGCCCACGCCGGGACGGGCGCCGAGGAGCTGCGCGGCATGGACACTGCCCGGTTCTTCACGGCGGAGCTGCCCGAGCTGACGGCATGTGCGGAGCAGGACCCGGACCTGGTGGTCGTGGTGCTTGATGAGGCCGCCGGACAGGTGGACTACCGGTTCTCCGACGAGGTCGAGGTGCGCGTGTCCACCTCGCCGCGGGCGGGAAGCCGGGACTGGTTCGACCTCGAGGTGTTCGTCCGCGCGGGGGAGCAGGAGGTGCCGTTCGCCGAGGTGTTCCGCGCCCTGGCGGCCGGGGAGGGTCACCTGCTCCTTCGCGACGGGCTGCACTTCTCCCTGGCCGACGAGCGCTTCGCCCGGCTGCGCGACCTCATCGACGAGGCCCGTGCGCTGCAGGACACGATGGGCGGAGGCCTGCGGGTCCATCGGGTTCAGGCGGCCTACTTCGCCGAGCTCGAGGCACTCGGGGTGATCGGCGAGCAGGCCGATTCGTGGCGCGCGGCCCTCGGTGCACTCGTCCACGGCGGGCCTGAGGCCCAGCTCGACCCGCCCGCCGGGCTGCGCGCCGCCATGCGCCCCTACCAGCAGGCCGGCTACGAGTGGCTGGCCTTCCGCCACCGGCACGGCCTGGGCGGCGTGCTTGCGGACGACATGGGTCTGGGCAAGACCGTGCAGGCCCTTGCGCTCGTGCAGCATGCGCACGAGCGGGTAGCGGGAGCGGCGGCGGGAACGGGCGCCGGAGCGGCGACCGCGGCGACGGCCCCGCCGGGCGCGCGGCTCCCGTTCCTGGTGGTCGCCCCCACGAGCGTCGTCGGGAACTGGGTGGCCGAGGCGCGTCAGTTCACCCCGGACCTCGGCGTGGTCGCGGTGCACGAGACCCGCGCCCGGCGGCGCTCGTCCCTGGCCGAGACCGTGGCGGGGGCCGACGTCGTCGTCACGAGCTACGCCCTGTTCCGGCTCGACTTCGAGGAGTATGCGGGCGTTGCGTGGGGCGGTCTCATCCTGGATGAGGCGCAGTTCGTCAAGAACTACCGGTCCGTCACCTACCAGTGCGTGCGCAGGTTGGATGTGCCGGTGAGGTTCGCCCTGACGGGAACGCCGCTGGAGAACGACCTCATGGAGCTGTGGTCGATTCTGTCGATCGTCGCTCCCGGCCTCTTCCCCCATCCGGGACGGTTTGCCGAGTACTACGCCAGGCCGATCGAGCGCGAGGGCAACGCCGACCAGTTGGCACGGCTGCGCCGCAGAATCGCGCCGTTCCTGCTCCGGCGCACCAAGGAGCAGGTTGCGGCCGACCTGCCCGCCAAGCAGGAGCAGGTTACGCAGGTCGTGCTGAACCCCCGCCACCGCAAGGCCTACGACCGCTACCTGCAGCGTGAGCGTGCCAAGGTGCTGGGCATCGTCGACGAGCTCGACGACCATCGGTTCGAGGTGTTCCGCTCGCTGACGGTTCTGCGGCAGGCGGCCCTGGACGTGAGCCTGGTGGACGAGGAGAACGCAAGCGTGCCCTCGTCCAAGCTCGACGAGCTGTTCGAGATGCTCGAGGACATCCTCGCCGAAGGGCACAGCGTGCTCGTCTTCAGCCAGTTCACGCGGTTCTTGCGCCGTGTTCGCGATCACCTCGACGGCGAGGGGGTGGCCTACTCCTATCTGGACGGCCGCACGCGGCGCCGGACGGAGACGATCGAGCGGTTCGCCTCGGGTCAGACATCGGTGTTCCTGATCAGCCTCAAGGCTGGCGGATTCGGGCTTAACCTCACGGCCGCTGACTACTGCATCCTGCTCGACCCGTGGTGGAACCCCGCCGCCGAGGCCCAGGCCGTCGACCGGGCGCACCGGATCGGGCAGACCCGCACGGTGATGGTCTACCGGATGGTGTCGACCGACACCATCGAGGACAAGGTGATGACCCTCAAGGCGGCCAAGTCCTCCCTGTTCGGCAGCGTCTTCGACGAGGCGGGTTCAAGCGAGGCGGGTTCAAGCGAGGCGGGCTCTGGCGGGGCGGCGATGGGCGCCGGTGGTGCCCTGACGGCCGCTGACGTCCGCGAGCTGCTCGCCTGATGCGGGAGTCAGCCGACCCTTGAGCAGATCGGGGAGGCGTACGTATGATGTACGGACATTCGGGTGGAGGAGGAGGCGGCCATGGGATCCCCGCACGCCGAGCAGGGGGCCGGGCGCGAGATCGTCGATCGGCGCCCGGCCAAGAGCCAGCGCATCGAGGTGCGGGCCACCCCGCGCCAGGAGATCGTGTTGCGGCAGGCCGCAGCCGCCACGGAGCGGACGCTGACCGACTTCATCCTGGCCTCCGCCGTCGAGCAGGCCGAGCGGGTGCTCGCGGACCGGTGGTGGTTCACCTCGACGCCGGACCAGCACGAGCAGTTCCTACGGGTGCTGGCGGAGCCGCTGACGTCCGCCGACCGGTTCGCCCGGCTGTGGTCGCGCCAACCGCCGTCTGCCCCGGCACGGGAAGCGGCGCCGGATGCCTCGGCCGCCCCGCAGCAGGAGGGCCCGGCATGAGCGCGGCTGTGCTCGGACCTCGCCGCCTCGAGTGGCAGGACGAACGCACAGGCTTTGTGAGCGGCGCGGCCGAGCTCGACGCCTGGTTCGTCGACTGTGCCTGGGACGCCCAGCGAGCCGGGCGTGCGGTGACCTTCGTGACCACGGCGGGGGACACCGTGCTCGGGTTCTACGCAGTCGCCATGGGCACCTATGCCACGTCCGCGCTCGGCCAGGAGGCCGGCGCCCGCACGCCCGTCGTGGTCCTACCCCGGCTCGCCGTCGCCGCCCCGGCGCAGGGCCGGGGGATCGGCGCCGCGATGCTGCGGCACGCCGTCGAGCAGGCCTTCCGGATCAGCGAGGCGGTCGGGGCAGCTGCGCTCGTGGTGCACACCCCGGACGCGTCGGCCCGCGCCTTCTACCTGGCCAACGGCGACTTCGTGCAGTCACCGGTCGAGCCGATGCACCTCATGCTGTCGATGGCGGAGATCCGTCGGCGCTCGGCCGCAGGCTCACACGAGCTCGTCGTCACCGTGCCACGGCCCCGTGAGGTGATCTCCCCCGCGGCGCTCGCACGCCGTGGCGGCGATGTGCCCGTGCCCGTTAGGCGCTCATGACGAAGCGCTGGATCGCGTGCACGGCCGCACCGCGGGCCCAGTCGGTGAACCCGGGGCTCAGCAGGCTCACGTCCAGGTCGTGTGCGCCCCGGACGCGGCGGGCGGCGATCTCCGCGGTCAGCACGTCTCCGGCGGCGCGCGCGAGCTGAACGCCTTCCCCGCCGACGACGACGCGGTCGGTCAGGGTGAAGTTGGCCGCCGCCGCGATCAGCCGGCCCAGTGCTCGGCCGGCGTCCTGGACCACGCGCCGCGCCGCGCCGTCGCCGTCCGCGCTGAGGGTCAGCACCTCGTCGTAACCGACGGCCCGGTGGAGCGGGACCCCGACCTGGGCCGTGATCGAGTCGATGGTCAGCATCGCCGAGGCACATCCCCGGTGCCCGAGGGCGCACACCGGTCCGCCCGGGTCCAGGAGATGGTGCTCGAGCACCCCGAGCCCGCCCTCGGCTCCCCGGACCGGCGACCCGTGTGCGACGAAGCCGAAGCCGATCCCCGCGCCGATGGTCACCAGCGCGAACGACTGCGACCCGCGCCCGGCGCCGAACCAGTGCGTTGCGGCCGTCAGCGCGACCACGTCGTTCTCGACCGTGACCGCGGTCCCGGTGCGAGCGGCGACGATCTCCCCGAACGGCACGTGTGCCCAGCCCAGATACGGCGCCCGCACGACCTCGCCCTGCGCGACGTTGCCGCCGAGCGTGACGCCGATGCCTGTCACCGCACGGCCGTCGGGCACGTGCCGGCGTAGCCGGGTGACCGCGGCGGCGGCGACGTCGGCGACGGCGTCGACGTCGTGGGAGTCGATCGGGAGCCGCGCCTCGTGCAGGACCTGCGCCCGCAGCGTGGTCAGCACGCCATAGGCGGCGTCCGCGGTCAGCTTGATCCCGATGAAGTAGTGCGACCTGTCGATGATGTCGAGGGGCTGGGAGGGGCGCCCCACACGCATGCTCGGCGCAGCGCGGTCGGACTCCACCAACAGCCCGGACGCGATCAGCGGGCGCGTGAGCCGCGTGAGGCTGCCCGGAGACAGCCCGAGGCGTCGCGACAGCTCCGCGCGGGAGATCGGACCATTCAGCAGAACCTCGATTGCCACGCGGTGCGTGGGGCTGTCCACGGATGCCCAGGTGCCGGTCATCGGTCCCTCCTCATCGGGGCGCAGTCTTTCATGCGGGGCCGTAGTGGCCGCACTTCTGCGCCAATAACTACAGTCATGCAATATACGGGCCGGGGAACTCGGAGGTGCTGGCGAAGAGGCCGGGCATGATCACCATCGCGATCCAAGGGTTGACGATCTATTCCTTGTGAGGTAGAACTAATTAAACGCACCTGCTGACGACAACGAGGTCACCGATGACACGCGAGACGACGCACCGCACCCCTGCCCTCCTGCACCTGCGCGCCGCAGGAGTCAGCCTCGTCATCGACCTGCGCGGCACTCTCCTCCCGCGTGTGCTGCACTGGGGTGCGGATCTGGGGGGCCTGGATGAGGCGGGCCTCGCGGCGCTTGCCTCCGCCGATGTTGCGACCATCGCCAGCGGGGTCACGGACGAGCCGATCCCCTTCTCGATCCTGCCCGAGCAGTCCGCCGGATGGCTCGGCACCCCGGGCCTGACCGGGCACCGGGACGGGCGCGACTTCTCCACCGCGTTCAGCGTGACGGCCGTGACCGTGACGGGGCCGACCGCACGGGACGGCTCCGACGTCGCCGGAGGCCTGACGGTCGAGGCCGTCGACGCGGTGGCCGGCCTCGACCTGCTCCTCGACCTGGAGCTGCTGCCCAGCGGGCTGGTCCGCCAGCGTGCCCGCCTGACGAGCACCGGGGCCGGGACCTACACCCTCGGGTCGCTGGACCTCACCTTCCCGCTGCCCACCGAGGCCGACGAGATCCTCGACTACACCGGCCGGCACCTGCGCGAGCGCAGCCCGCAGCGCCACCGCATGGTCGCCGGAACCCACCTGCGCGAGAGCCGGCGGGCGCGCGGGCACGACTCCACGCTGCTGCTCCTTGCGGGCCGCACGGGCTTCGCCCACCGCTCCGGCGAGGCGTGGGGCGTGCATGTCGCATGGTCCGGGAACACGCGCACCCTGGCCGAGCAGGCGCAGCCCCAGGGCAGGCGGCTGCTCGCCGGCGGCGAGCTGCTCCTGGCGGGAGAGATCCGGCTGGCGCAGGGCGAGTCGTATGCCAGCCCGTGGGTGTACGGCTCCTACGGCGACGGCATCGACGAGGTCTCCGGCCGGTTCCACCGTTACCTGCGCGCCCGCCCGCAGCACCCCAGCTCCCCGCGCAAGGCCCTGATCAACGTCTGGGAGGCCGTGTACTTCGACCACGACCTCGACCAGCTCAAGGCGCTCGCGGACGTGGCGGCGGAGGTCGGCGTCGAACGCTACGTCCTCGACGACGGGTGGTTCCGCCATCGTCGCGACGACCACGCGGGGCTGGGCGACTGGTTCGTCGACGAGCAGGTGTGGCCCGACGGGCTGCACCCGATCGTGGACTACGTGACGGGTCTGGGTATGGAGTTCGGGCTCTGGTTCGAGCCGGAGATGGTCAACCTCGACTCCGACCTGGCCCGTGCCCACCCCGAGTGGATCATGCAGACCGGTGATCGGCTGCCGCCTGAGGCCCGGCACCAGCAGGTGCTGGACCTGGCTCACCCTGGCGCCTGGGACTTCCTGTTCGAGCGCATCGACGCGATCCTTGACGAGTACGAGATCGGCTACGTCAAGTGGGACCACAACCGTGACCTGATCGACGCGGGGCACACTCCGACGGGACAGGCAGGGGTCCACGAGCAGACCCTCGCGACCTACCGGTTGATCGACGCGCTGCGGGCCAAGCACCCCCACGTGGAGTTCGAGAGCTGTTCGGGTGGCGGAGGCCGAGCGGACCTCGGGATCCTCGAGCGCACGGACCGGATCTGGACCTCGGACTGCATCGATGCGCTCGAACGCCAGGTCATCGAGGCGGGTACGGGCCTGATCGTGCCCCCCGAGATGATGGGCTCACATATCGGTTCGCCGACCGCGCACACCACGGGGCGGACGCACGACCTGTCCTTCCGCGGCGCGACAGCCTTCTTCGGCCACCTGGGCATCGAGTGGAACCTCACGACCGCGAGCGACGCGGAGCGCGCCGACGTCACCGCCTGGGTGCATACCTACAAGGAGCACCGCGCGCTCCTCCACCACGGCGACGTGGTGCGCTGTGACCACCCCGACTCGAGCCTGCGGGTGCACGGCGTGGTCGCGCCGGACCGGAGCGAGGCGATCTTCGCGGTTGTGCAGCTCACCACGGGTGTGTGGGCACCGCCCGGTCGTGTGCGCCTGCCGGGCCTGGACCCCCGAGCGACCTACTCGCTCCGGCTGCTTCCCCCTGCCGACGTCGTTCAACGCGGCGAAGGCATCAGCGATCCATGGTGGACCGCTCCGCTCCACCTGTCCGGACGCGTGCTGGAGACCGTCGGTGTCCAAGCGCCCTACCAGTTCCCCGAGCACACCGTGCTCATTCATCTCACCGTCGACTGACCCCACACCGAACTCGCAGCGTTGCGAGAGGAGCCGACATGGCAGTCCAGACCCCTCCGGCGACCCGAAAGGCGGGCCGCGCGAAAAAACCCAGGGAGAAGGCGCAGCAGGGCGAGCTGCGCTCCGCCGTCCTCTTCCTGATCCCGGCGAGTATCGGTTTCGTCGTGTTCTACCTGTGGCCGACGGTCCGGTGAGGCTGGTTCAGCCTCACCGACTACTCGGTCCTCCAGCCCGCGGAGTTCGTCGGGCTCGACAACTACCGGCAACTCGTCGACGACCCGCTGTTCTGGAACTCGCTGAACGTCACGGCCCAGTACGTCGTGATGAACATCGTGGTCCAGACGATCGTCGCGATCCTGCTGGCCCTGCTGCTGCACAACATCACCAAGTCCGTGCTCATCCGTGGCATCGCACTGCTGCCCTACTTCGTGGCCAACGTCGTGGTCGCCCTGGTCTGGTACTTCATGCTCGACTACCAGATGGGCATCGTGAACGTGCTGATCGAGAAGGTCGGCATGGATCCCCAGGCATGGTTCGGCGACCCGAAGTTCGCCCTGCCCACGATCGCCTTCATCAACGTGTGGCGGCACATGGGCTACACCGCGCTGCTGGTGTTCGCCGGTCTGCAGACGATCTCGCCCCAGCTCTACGAGGCCGCGGCGATCGACGGCGCATCCACGGTGCGCCAGTTCCGCTCGATCACCCTGCCGCTGTTGCGTCCGGTGCTCGCGATGGTGCTCGTCGTCACGGTCACCGGGTCCTTCCAGGTCTTCGACACGGTTGCGGTGACGACGGGCGGCGGACCGATCAACGCGACGCGCGTGATCAACCTCTACATCTACGACCTGGCGTTCGGCCAGCTCAACTTCGGGTACGCCTCGGCGATATCCATCGTCCTGTTCGTGATCCTGCTCGTCGTCGCGCTGATCCAGCTCAGGCTGATGCGCGCGAACGAGTCGGATGAGCTCTGAGAGCGAGGGAGGGAACCATGTCAGTGACGACTGCACCCGTCCCCGGCGACGCGACACCCGTCGTGGTGGCGCCGGAGAGACCACCCGTCCACCGCAGACGATTCAGCTGGGGGAGGTTCTTCGGCTGGGTGGTGCTCGTCATCCTCCTGCTGATCACGCTCTTCCCGTTCTACTGGATGGTCCGCACAGCGTTCTCGACCAACCAGTTGCTGGCGTCCCAGTCGACGAACATGCTGCCGGCGGGCTTCACCCTCGACGGCTTCCGCAGGGTCTTCGGGCTCGTCTCGACCGAGGAGGCGCTCGCCCAGGGCGGGGCGGGCGGGCAGATCAACTTCTGGCTGTACCTGCGCAACTCCCTGGTCGTCTCGACTGTCATCACGATCGGTCAGGTGACGTTCTCGGCCATGGCCGCCTACGCGTTCGCCCGGTTGCGCTGGCGCGGCCGCAACACCGTCTTCGTGTTGTTCCTGTCCGCGCTGATGGTTCCGGGCATCTTCACCGCCATTCCGAACTTCGTGCTGATGAAGGAGCTGGGGCTGCTCAACACCTTCGCGGCGCTCGCGCTGCCGACGTTCTTCATGACACCGTTCGCGATCTTCTTCATCCGACAGTTCTTTCTTGGCATCTCCCGTGAGGTCGAGGAGGCCGCGATGATCGACGGGGCGAGCCGAGCCAGGGTGTTCGTGCGGATCATCGTGCCCATGGCCTCGGCGCCGATCACCACGCTCGCGGTGCTGACCTACATCACCGCGTGGAACGAGTACTTCTGGCCGCTGCTCGTCGGGCAGTCGGACGACGTCCGGGTGCTGACGGTGGCTCTCGGCATCTTCCGCTCCCAGACGCCGCAGGGCAGCCCCGACTGGGCGGGCATGATGGCGGCGACGTAGATCGCCGCCCTGCCCATCGTCATCCTGTTCATCATCCTCGGACGCCGGGTGGTCAACTCCATCGGCTTCTCCGGGCTCAAGTAGGAGGGCGTGCGCATGAGACGAGCACGAGCCATCACCGCGACGGCGGCGCTCGCGTGCACCGGAGCGCTCGCGCTGGGCGGCTGCACCGGCCCTGCGGCGAGCGCGGACACGGTCATCACGTACTGGATGTGGGACTCCAACCAGGTCCCCGGCTACCAGCAGTGCGCAAGCGACTTCGAGGGGGCCAACCCCGGCATCACGATCAGCATCGAGCAGTACGGCTGGGACGACTACTGGACCCAGCTCACGGCCCGCATGGTGGCCGAGTCCGCCCCCGACGTCTTCGTCGACCACACATCCCAGTTCGGCAAGTACGTTGGGCTGGGGCAGATCCTCGACATTGAGGACCGCGTGTCCGCAGCCGGAATCGACCTCGACCAGTACCAGGCGGGGCTCGTCGGCCAGTGGGCAGGCAAGGACGGCGGGCTCTACGGGCTTCCCAAGGGCTGGGACACCGTGGGGCTGTACTACAACGAGCAGATGCTGGCCGACGCCGGATACACGTCGCACGACCTGTGGAACCTCGAGTGGAACCCCCAGGACGGCGGGACCTTCGAGGCTTTCTGGCCAGGATGACCGTCGACCGCAACGGTGTGCGCGGTGACGAGCTAGGCTTCGACCCCAAGAACATCGCCGTCTACGGCCTGGGCTACAACGAGTCGGGCGGGGGCTACGGCCAGGTGCAGTGGTCGCCGTTCGCCCTGAGCAACGACTGGGAGTACGCGAACCAGAACCCCTGGGGAACCGAGTGGAACTACGGCTCCCCGCGGCTGATCGAGACGATTGCGTGGTGGCAGTCGCTGATCGAGAAGGGCTACCTGCCCTCGCTCGCCATCGCGACATCGGGTGTCGGGACGATCGAGTCGATCGGCGCCGGTGCCTACGCCACCCTCATCGAGGGTTCGTGGAACGCCCGGGCGTTCGTCGACCTTCAGGGCGTCGACGTGCAGGTCGCGCCGACGCCGATCGGGCCGGCCGGGCAGCGGGCGAGCGTGCTCAACGGACTGTCCGACGCCATCTGGGAGGGCACCGCGCACCCGGACGAGGCGTTCGCCTGGGTGGAGTACCTGGCGAGCCCGCAGTGCCAGGACGTCGTGGCGGAGCAGGGCCGGGTGTTCCCCGCCGTCACGTCGGCCAGCGAGAAGGCGGTCGAGACTTTCGAGTCGATCGGCGTCGATGCGCAGGCGTTCGCCGTCCACCTGGAGGACGAGACGGGGGTGACGAGCCCTGTGTCCGATCGCTGGCCGGAGCTGCAGACGATCATGCAACCGACGATGGACTCCATCTTCGCCTTCCGGGACGATCCCGAGTCGCTCGTCTCGGCGAACGTGCGCGTCGACGCGTTGTTCGCCGACTGACACAGGTGCGGCGATCCGGTGCCAGCCGGCTCGCCGCACCTGCCGTCGGCGGGCGCTCGCCCGCCTCAGGCGTGTGCGGCGAGGGCCCGCTGGTAGGACGCGGCGTCGACAGCGCGTGCCTTCGGCGGCGTCTTGGCCCGGGGGTCACGGGCCACGGAGTCCAGCAGAGCGCGGGTGCGGGCGTCCTGGCCGGCGTCCACAGCGGTGACGATTGCGGTGGCGGACGTCCAGAAGGTCCCGTCCGTGCGGGTGTCCAGGCCGGTGGACGTGACCACGAGCTGTGTGCCGCGCGCGGCCAGGCCGCGCAGGCTTGTGAGCAGGTCGTGGGCGCTGACCCCCAGGGCGTGCAGCGCCGGGACCACGACCACGTCACCCGCGCCCAGGGCGTCGAGCACGCCGTCCAGGGCTGCCCGCCAGTCCTCCATCGTCATCGGCGCCAGAACGTGCTGGTCGAGCGCATCGACACCGGCCCGCACCAGCTGTTCGCACTGGGTCAGCAGGTCGGGGAACCCGACATGGTCGACGACGATGCCGACGAGGCGGTGCTGGGACATGCGGCGCTCCTTCGAGGGGCCGGGCGGGCGCCCGGGCCGATCGGACCGGGCGGGACGGACCAACGATATGGCTCGCGACGAGGACCGTCCGCGTCCCGTGCCCACCTGCTCCTGCAGGCGAGGATGCGGGGGAGAGGCTCGACAGGGACGGAAGGGTTGAGGCCAGCGTGGGACGCATCACGATCTCGGACATCGCGGAGAAGGCCGGGGTGTCGATCAGTGCGGTCTCCTACGCACTCAACGGCAGGCCTGGGGTGTCCGAGGCGACGCGGGAGCGGGTGGTCCATGTCGCCAACGAGATGGGCTGGGCGCCGAGCAGCGCAGCACGGTCGCTTTCGGGTGCGCGGACCGACACGTTCGGTCTGGTCCTGGCGCGGGATCCGCGCACGCTGGGCGTGGAGTCCTTCTCCATGCGGTTCATCGCGGGCCTCGAGTCCGAGCTGGCAGCGCGCGGTTGCGGGCTGCTGCTCCAGGTCGTCCCGGACACCGCCGCCGAGATCGAGACCTACCGGCAGTGGCGTGCGGCGCGGCGCGTGGACGGGACCTTCGTCGTGGACCTGCGTGTCGACGATCCGCGCCTCGCGGTGCTCGACGTCCCCGGTGCGCTGCCTGCCATCATCGTCGGCGACCCGTCGCTGGCAGGCTCGCTGACGAGCGTGTGGACCGACGACGCGGCGACGATGCGCGAGTGCCTGCGCTACCTCGCGGCGCTCGGTCACCGTCGGATCGCGCGGGTTTCGGGGATCGCTGAGCTTGGGCACACCGCCATCCGCTCCGAGGCCTTCGTCGAGGAGTCCGGGCTGCTCGGCCTGGATGGGCTGATCGTCGAGACCGACTACCTGCCCGAGCAGGGAGCAGTCGCCACGAGATCGCTGCTGACGCGACCCGAGCCCCCGACCGCCATCGTCTACGACAACGACATCACCGCGCTCGCGGGGCTCGGGGTGGCCAGCGAGCTCGGCGTCCGAGTGCCGGACGAGGTGTCCCTGCTGGCGTGGGACGACTCGCCGCTGTGCACCGCGACCTGGCCGCAACTGGCCGCGCTCACGCACGACGTCGTCGCGTCCGGGGCCCACGTGGCCCGGCGCATGTTCGAGGAGATCGCCGGGGCGCCGCGGGGGGCCTTCCGGGACTCCACGCCGCAGCTGACGGTGCGCGGATCGGTGGCCCGGGCGCCGTTGGGCGCGTGAGCGCTCGCGCACAGCGCGCGCCCCGCGCGCGCGGGCGGCAGTGGCATCAGTGCAGCAGTGCCGCCGCCACGACCAGAACCGGCATCGACCCGATGGTGGTCAGCAGAATCGTGTCCCGTGCCACGACCTCGCCGCGCCCGTAGCGCTGGGCGTAGTTGAACACGTTCTGCGCCGTGGGCAGCGCGGCGAGGGCGACGACCACGAACAGCTCCTGCCCGGTGAGACTGAACACGCCGTGGCCGAGTGCCCACGCCACTGCCGGCATGACCAGCAGCTTGACCGCGGTGGCCAGCAGCACGTCCCGCCGGCCCGTGCCCGCCTGCAGCACCCGCGTCCCGCTCAGGGAGATCCCGTAGCTGATGAGCATCAGCGGCACCGCTGCCGCGCCGATGATCCGGAACGGCTCCATGACCGGGACCGGTACCTGGACGCCGGTCACCGCCACGAGGAGCCCGGCGGCCGAGCCGATGATGATGGGATTGCGGACGGGCTGGGCGAGCACCCGGCGCCACGACGTCACCCCGGACGTCCGGGCGTCGAGCACGGCAAGCGCGACAGGCGAGATGAGCAGGAGCTGGAGCAGCATGACGGGGGCCGCATAGGCGACGTCCCCGAGCACGTAGACCGCGACGGGGATGCCGATGTTGTTGGCGTTGACGTACCCGGCGCAGAGCATGCCGATCAGGGCCTCGGGCAGGCGACGGCGCCACACGCACAGCGCCACGAGGCCGAAGGTGGCGAAGGAGACGGCTGCGGCGGCCAGCGAGACGAGGAGCAGGGGGGAGAACAGGTCGGACACGCGGGCGTCGGCCAGCACCGTGAACAGCAGTGCCGGGGACAGGACGAAGAACACCAGGCGGGCCAGGGTGCCGCGTGCCTGCGGGCCCAGCAGGTCGATCCGGCCGATGACGTAGCCGGTCGCGATGATGGCGGCGATGATGGCGAAGCCGATGAGCACACCCGACATGACCCCATCCTTGTGCGCTGGCGACCCGTGCGCCGCACCGTCTCACAGACACGTAGGGTTGCGGGGTGATGATCGCGACCCACAACGGCAAGTTCCATGCGGACGACGTCTTCGGCGTGGCCCTGCTCACGCAGCTCTTTCCGGACGCCGCTGTCGTGCGCTCCCGCGACCCGGAGGTCCTGGCGACCGCAGACGTGGTGCTCGACGTCGGTGGGGTCTACGACCCGGCCGCTCGGCGCTTCGACCACCACCAGCGCAGCTCCGGCGCCCGGGACTCCGGCATCCTCTACTCGGCGTTCGGGCTGCTGTGGAAGGAGTACGGACTCGAGTACTGCCACGGTGACCAGGAGGTCTGGCGCAAGATCGACAACCGTCTCGTGAAGGCGATTGACGCCGTCGACAACGGCCAGGACCTGTACCAGGTCAGTGAGCTCGGCACCCCACCGGTGGACGTCTCGACTGTGCTGGGCCTGTTCAACCCGATCGGCCCGGACGAGGAGTTCGACTCCCAGTTCTTCGTTGCGGTTGCGCTTGCGACGACCATCCTTGCGCGGTTGCGCGCGTCCTACGAGGCCTCGGCCGCTGCAGAGGCGACGTTCCTCGAGGCGTATCACGCCACCCCCGACCCGCGGTACGTGGTCCTGGATCGGTACGTTCCGCACGGTGGCGTCGCCACCGCTCAGCCGGCGCTGCTGTTCACGGTCTTCCCCGGGGCGACGGGGGGCTGGACGCTGCAGACGGTGCGTCCCAAGGACTCCCAGTTCGGGTCGCGCAAGCCGCTGCCGGCCGCGTGGCGCGGACACAGCGGCGCCGAGCTCGCCGCGATCACGGGGGTACCGGATGCGGTGTTCTGCCACAAGGCGGGCTTCATCGCGGCCGCGCAGTCGCGGGACGGCGTGCTTGCCCTGCTCCAGAGCGCGCTCGACGACGCGCCGGCGTAGCCGGGGTGGCTCCGAGCCCGCCGGCACGGCAGGCGCCGTGAGCACACCGGACGGATTTCGTTCCCCGCAGCGCAGCATGTAATGTACTCCGCGCTGCCCCCGTAGCTCAGTGGTAGAGCGCAGTCTTGGTAAGACTGAGGTCATGGGTCCGATTCCCATCGGGGGCTCTGTTGGTGCACACGTCCCGCGCGGGAATAGGATGGCCGCGTGTGGCGCTGTGACACCGACGTGGTGCTCCGGTAGCACCATCGCGGCGGGGTAGCTCAGCTGGTCAGAGCGCACGACTCATAATCGTGAGGTCGCGGGTTCGAGCCCCGCCTCCGCTACCGACGAACGACCCGCGTGCCAGCCGGTGGCGCGCGAACCCGAGAAGGCTATTGCGCCCTGGTGGCGCGAGAGGTGGCAGTACCGTGGCTAGCAAGAGCTCAGACGTTCGCCCCAAGATCACGCTCGCGTGCGTGGAGTGCAAGGAGCGCAACTACATCACGAAGAAGAACCGCCGCAACGACCCGGATCGGCTCGAGCTGGCGAAGTTCTGCCCGCGCTGCGGCAAGAAGACGTCGCACCGCGAGACCCGCTGAGCCTGCTCGCACCGCCGCCCGCCTCATGAACGTCTCGTACGTCGGCAGGCAGTACCCCCCGACCGACCCCTATGTGGTCGGCCGGGAGAAGGTCCGTGAGTTCGCCACCGCCGTCGGCGCCGCGCACCCGGCGCACCACGACGTGGTGGCGGCGCGCGGGCTCGGCTACCGCGACCTGCTCGCGCCACCCACCTTCGCAGTGATCATCGCGCAGCGCGCCGAGGCGCAGCTGATTGAGGACCCCGAGGCGGAGATCGACTTCACGCGGGTGGTGCACGCCGAGGAGCGGTTCACCGCCCACCGCCCGATCACCGCGGGGATGGAGATCATCACCGTGCTGCACGTCGACGCCGCCGTCGAGCGTGCGGGGCTGACCATGGTCACCACCCGGTGCGAGCTGTTCACGAGCGACTCCGATGCCCCGGGCCGGCACGTGTCGACCGTGCGCTCGACGCTGGCCGTGCGAGGGGAGGACCGGTGAACGGGCGACCTCGGATCGAGGAGCTGGCCGTCGGTGACGTCGTCGGCACCCGCACCCTCGCCGTGCACCGGGCAGACCTGGTGCGCTACGCCGGTGCGAGCGGCGACTTCAACCCGATCCACTGGAGCGAGACGACCGCCCGCGGGGTCGGCTTGCCCGGTGTCATCGCGCACGGCATGTTCACCATGGGAGCCGCCGTCACCGTCGTCGAGGACTGGGCGCGCGATCCGGGTGCGATCGTCGACTACCAGACGCGGTTCACCCGCCCGGTGCCTGTGCCCGAGTCGGGCGAGGCGCAGGTGGACGTCGTCGCCACGGTTGGCGTCGTCGATGTGGACGCCGGCACGGTCCGTATCGACCTGTCCGTCACCCACGAGGGCGTGCGCGTCCTGGGCAAGGCCCAGGTCATCGTCCGACTCTGACCGCACTGTGCGGTCCGCATCGGCCGCTCAGGCCGACGGGGGACCCGTCGTCGAGCCCCGCACCTGCTCGACCGGCAGCAGGACGCGCTCGACGGTGCCGTCTGCGAGCACCGCCTCGGCCGCACGGGCCAGCGCCGCGCCCCGCTCGGCCAGCGGCTGGCGGGTGGTGGTGAGCCGGTCGGGGGCCAGCCAGGGGATGTCCAGCCCGTCGAACCCGACGATCGACAGGTCCTGGGGAACCCGGAGCCCGAGCTCGCGCGCCGCGAGGACCGCACCCGCTGCCAGCAGGTCGGACTGTGCGACGATCGCCGTCGGGAGCCCTGGCGATCGCGCGGGATCGAGGATCTCGAGCGCTGCCGCGCGTCCGTTCTCGACGAGCGAGGCCTCCGTCTCGTAGATCCCGACGACATCGACGCCGGAGTCCAGAAGTGCCCCCAGCCTGCGCCGCGCAGGCGCCCACTGCACGCGGGACAGGCGCTCGGCGTCCACCCAGCCCGAGCGTCGGTCCGTGCCGAACGGCAGCGTGATCGTGGCGAAGCGTCGGTGGCCCAGCCGGCGCAGGTCGTCGACGGCCTGCGCCACGCCGGGGACGTCGTCGACCTCGACCCCGGGGTAGCCGGGAATGGCCGGTCCCTCGGCGATGACCGCCGGGATGCCCCGCCGGCGCAGGGTCTCCAGCCGCGGGTCGTCGTCGAAGGCGCCCCAGAACAGCACGGCGACGTCCATCGCGGCCGTCTCGAGCAGCGGGTCGACCAGAAGCGTGCCGTCGTCCGTCTCCGCACTCGGGATGAGCAGGACGCCGACGCCCAGTGCTCCCAGCGAGGTGACGAGCGCGTCGAGGACCTGCACCGAGACCGGGTCGCGAAAGCTGCGGCGCAGCCAGTCTCCGACCACCACGCCGACGATGCCCGAACGACCCGAGCGCAGCTGGCGCCCGAGGGGGTTGGGCCCTGCGTAGTCCAGCTCCGCGGCGGCGGCCAGGACCCGCGCCCGCGTGCGATCGGCGATGGGCCCCGCGCCGGAGAACGCAAGCGACGCGGTCGACACGGAGACTTTCGCCCGCGCTGCGACGTCGGCGAGGGTCGGTCCGGGTCTGCCCATCGTGTGCCTCCTGGTCATCCCGGGTCGCGGGGCGTCATGGGCAACTCTAGGGCAGCGCTTGACCTGTCCGGGGCCACAGGCCACGTGGAGTCCAGGGGCGTGTGTGGATCAGGCGTGCTCGCGCGCCCGAGCGTTGACGACCGTGCGATCCCGTGCCGACAATGGTCGCAGCGGTGGTCGAAACGATCCGAGGTGCCGGTGGCGAGCCACCAGCACGTGACGTTCGCCCCCGTGCCACCCCCTCATCAGGACCAGGAGCAGGTCATGCCCGAACGTCGTGTTGCCCGGGCCCGTCTGGCCCTGCTGAGCCTGTTCGCCCTGCTGGGCATCATGATGTCCAGCTGGCTCTCCCGGCTTCCCTCGATCCGGGATGCGCTCGAGCTCGACGAACGTGCCATCGGCGTCGTCCTGCTCATCGGGGCGGTCGGCTCCCTGGTCACGGTTCCCGTGGCCGGTGCGCTGGTCGCACGCCACGGCGGGCGCCGGGTGCTCGACGTGGCCACGGTCGGGTTCGCGGCGGCGCTCGGGCTGATGAGCCTGGGGGTGTTCCTGGCGTCAGTTCCCTTGGTCACGATCGGAATCGTGCTCAACAGCGCGTCCTTCGCGCTGAACAACGTGCCGGTGAACGTCGAGACAGCCGCCGTCGAGCGGGCGATGGGCCGGACCGTCATCCCGCAGTTCCACGCATGCTTCTCGATCGGAGCGCTGCTGGGCACGTTGCTCGGAGGCGCCGCGTCCTGGGCGGGAGTCCCCGTGGTCACCCAGCTCCTGGTCAGCGTCGCCGTGCTCGTGGTCTGGCGTCTGGTGGCGGTGCCGCACGCCGTGCTCGAGACTGTGCGCCCCCACTGCGACGAGCGGACGGGTGCGCCCGGCGCCGGATGGCGCGAGCGCCGCGCGGCCCGCCGCAGCGGCGGCGCCTTCGGCGCGTGGCGCGAACGGCGCACCCTCATGCTCGGGCTCGTCGTGATGGCGGCCGCGGTGTCGGAGGGGGCGGCCAACGACTGGCTCGCGCTCGCTGTGGTGGACGGTTTCGGTCGGACCGAGGCGGTCGGCGCACTCGCCTTCGGGGTGTTCGTCGGATCGATGACCGTGCTCCGGATCGCGGGGACCAGCCTCATCGACCGGCACGGCAGGGTCCGCGTCCTGCGGTGGTCGGGCAGCTCCGCCATCGTCGGGCTGCTCGTCTTCGGGTTCGCGCCCGGGCTGCCGCTCGCGCTGCTCGGCGTGGCGCTGTGGGGCTTCGGCGCTGCGCTGGTGATCCCGATCGGCATCGCCGCCGCCTCGGACGACCCCGTGCGCGCGGCGGGGCGCGTGACGGTCGTCTCCGCGTTCTCCTCGGTCGCCAACCTCGCCGCTCCGCCCCTGCTCGGGCTGCTCGCCCACCAGGTCGGTGCTCGCCACGCGTTGACGGCGATCGTCCTCGTCCTCGCAGTGAGTCTCGCCGTCGCCGGGCAGGCCGCGCCGCAGCGCCCGCGTCCGCCGGTGGCTGCCCGTCCGGTCCTCGCGCCGTCCGGTCGCGTGTCCGACGACGGCGTGTCCGACGACGGCGTGGCGGATGCACCGGCTGGCGCGGGCCGGGAGGCGCGGCGCCTCGCCGGCGCGAGAGGATAGCCGCATGACTGCTGCGGACCAGGTCCAGCGGGCCGCATGGGCCGTCTTCGCGGTCTTCGTGCTCAACGGCTTCAACTTCGCCAGCTGGGCGTCGCGGCTGCCGGCCGTGCGCGACCGGCTGAGCTTCTCCGAGGCGCAGATGGGCATGCTGCTGCTCGGCATGGCCGTGGGCTCGATCGTCGCCCTGCCGCTGTCCGGGTGGATCCTCGAACGGTGGGGCGCGCGCCGGACCGTCATCGCCTTCGCGGCGCTCAACGTCGCAGGCTTCGGCGCCGCCGGCGCCGCAGTGGGCCTCGACTCCGTCCCCGCCCTGCGGATCGCACTCGTCGTCGCTGGCATGGGCACGGGCGTGTGGGATGCGGCGATGAACCTCGAGGGAGCCGTGGTCGAGCAGCGTCTGGGACGCACGATCATGCCTCGCCTGCATGCCGGATACTCCTTCGGCACGATCCTCGGCGCGGGCGCCGGCATCGTCATGGCGCGTCAGGCCGTTCCCTTCGAGTGGCACGTCCCGGTCGCCGTGACGGTGAGCCTGGCGTGCGTGCTGGTGGCCGTTCGGTTCTTCCTCCCGTCCGCGAGCGCGCCCCGCCGGGAGCCGGCAGGCACCCGCGGACCGGCGCGGCCCAACGTGTTCGCCGCGTGGCTGGAGCCCCGCACGCTCGTCATCGGGCTGGTCGTGCTCGGCGCCGCGCTGACCGAGGGGGCGGCGAACGACTGGGTGGGGCTGGCCGTCGTCGACGGCTTCGGCCAGGAGGAGCACATGGGGGCCGTGGCGCTGACCGTGTTCCTGGTCGCGATGACGACGATGCGCCTTCTCGGCACCGCGTTGCTGGACCGCCGCGGGCGCGTCGTCGTGCTGCGGATCTCGTGCGTCCTGGCCTTCGTCGGGCTCTCCGTCTTTGCGCTCGCCCCGCCCCTGTGGCTGGCCCTGCTGGGCGTCGTGGCCTGGGGCGCCGGCGCGGCCCTGGGCTTCCCGGTCGGGATGAGCGCCGCATCCGACGACCCGGTGCGCGCCGCCGCCCGGGTCTCGGTGGTGTCCACCATTGGGTACTCCGCGTTCTTCATGGGACCGCCGTTGCTGGGGCTGTTGGCCGAGCACGTCGGCTACCGGCACGCGCTGCTGGCGATCCTCGTACCGATCGCCCTCGGCCTCCTGCTCGCGCCGTGGGCGCGCCCGCTGCGCGACGAGCAAGGCGATAGCGTGGAGGCGTGACGACCACCCCGGCCCGGCCCGCCGATCTGACGACACTCGCCGATCTGACGACACTGCGCGTAGGCGGCCCCGCCGCCCGGTTCGTCCGCGCAACCTCCGAGGAGGAGCTGGTTGCCGAGCTTCGCGCGGCGGACGGCGCGGGAGAGCCCGTGCTGATGATCGGTGGCGGCTCCAACCTGCTCGTCGCCGACGACGGTTTCGACGGCCTGGTGCTCCAGGACGCCCGCCGGGAGCTGCGGGTCGACTCCCAGGACGCATGCGGTGGCGCAGGCGTGACCGTCAGCGCCGGCTATGAGTGGGACGCTCTGGTGCGGCGCGCGGTCGAGGAGGAGTGGATCGGGCTCGAGGCCCTCTCCGGGATCCCCGGGAGCGTGGGCGCAGCCCCCGTGCAGAACATCGGCGCCTACGGGCAGGAGGTCGCCGGTGCGCTGTCCGCGGTACGGGTCTACGACCGCGCGCTCGGACGTCCTCGGCTCCTCGCCGTCGGCGAGCTCGCCCTCGGCTACCGCACCTCCCTGCTCAAGCGGTCCATGCTGGTCGCCGACGACGACGGGCGCATGTGGACGCCGACGCCCCGGTACGTGGTGCTCGAGGTCCAGCTGCAGATGCGGCTCGGGTCCATGTCGGCGCCGATTGCCTACGCCGAGCTGGCCCGCCGCCTGGACGTGGCGGCCGGTGACCGGGCGCCGAGCGCCGAGGTGCGCGCGGCGGTTCTTGCGCTGCGAACCGGCAAGGGCATGGTCGTGCAGCCCCGAAGCGTGACGGGTCCCGACGTCGACCATGACACCTGGAGCGCGGGGTCCTTCTTCACCAACCCGATCGTCACGGCGGCGGCCGCGCAGTCGTTGCCTGAAGGGGCCCCGCGCTATCCCGTGCGCGCCGCCCTCCCGGAACGCACCACGGGACCGAGCCTGGGTTCGATCGACGAGTCGCTGGTCAAGACGAGCGCCGCCTGGCTCATCGAGCATGCCGGTTTCACCCGCGGCTTCGGCCTGGCCGGCGCAGCGAGCAATGCGCGGCTCTCGACGAAGCACACCCTGGCGCTGACCAACCGGGGCGGTGCCAGCGCCGCAGACGTGGTCGCGCTCGCGCGCGCCGTCCGCGACGGCGTGTACGAGCGGTTCGGCATCGAGCTGGCCGCCGAACCGGTGCTGGTCGGGGTGGCGATCTAGCCGCGGGTGCGGTGGCCGACACGCCCGGCCCAGTGTGTACTGGGGGCATGACCACGCTGACCCGGTCCGAGCAGGAGTCGGCCGATCTCGCCTGGCTCACCGGTCCCGAGGCTGCGTCGGCGCTTGCCGCGGCACTCGCCCCCGAGGGTGTCATGCTGGCCGGCCCCGAAGTCCACGAGGTGCATCACCGGCCCGGCGCCGGAGTCACCGTCGGATACGACGTCCGGGTGCGCGGGCATGACGGAACGGAGTCTGGTGTCTACCTGCTGATGACCACGGCACCGCTGCCGGGCGGCGCGGGCCGCGACGGCGTGGTTGCGCTGACGCGCGGGGACCGCACCTTGCACGTGTGGCGCCATCCCAGCGACCCCATGCTCCCGGGGCTCACGCCCGCGTGCGCGGTGGAGGAGGCGGCCCGGCGGGTCGGGTTCACGCCTGAGGAGGGCCCGGCAACCCTGCAGCTGATCGGTTACCGCCCGCTGCGGCGTGCCGTGCTGTGCCTGTCCACCCCGCAGCGACGGGTCTATCTGAAGGTGGTCCGCCCGGACCAGTTGGACGCCCTGCTGATCCGCAACCGGTGCGCGGCCCCTGCGGGTGCCCCCGCGGTGCTTGACGTCTGGCCGGAGAGCGTCCTGGTCTTCCCGCAGGCCGAGGGCGAGCCACTGCCGGAGGTCCTGGCGCGGGACGGGGCAGCGGGCGTCGCCCCGCAGGTCTTCCTGTCCTGTCTGGACGCGCTCGATCCGGCGGCGCTCGCACTGCCCCGCCGCCCGGCCTGGACCGACCGGACCGCGCACTACGCTCAGGCAGCGCGCAACGTGCTCCCGGACTGCGTGGACCGGATCGCGGCGCTCGCCGACGGCATCGTGGCAGGCCTTCAGCGCGCGCCCGTCGGTCCCACCGTCGTCACCCACGGCGACTTCCATGCAGCCAACGTCCTGATGACCGGGACGCGGATCAGCGCGCTGCTCGACGTCGACACGATCGGGCCCGGCCAACGCGTGGACGACCTCGCCTGCCTGATCGGGCACATGGTGGTGCTGCCGAGCCTTGCGCCGGGGGTGTATCCCCACGTCCCGCAGGCGGTGCGGCGCATGCTGACGGCCTTCGACGCCGTCGTGCATCCCGGGGCGCTACGTCTGCGTGCCGCAGGCGTGGTGCTCTCGCTGCTGGCCTCGATGCCCCCGCAGGCCGAGCAGGACGCCCGGCTCGCCGCGGGATCACCCGGGCGGGAGGCCGCCCAGGCCCGGGCGGACGCGGACGCCGTGCGCACCGATGCCGTGGCCCGCCTCACCGCGGCGGAGCTGCTCGTGGGCGAAGGACTCACGCTGGTGTGAGATGAGAGTTCTCTCATCTCCGGCGCGGCCGGCTCTCATCTTTCGCGGGCAGGCTGGGTCCGACGACGACGACGGCACGCCCGGGTCGTCGACGTCGGGACGGATCGAGGAGGAGAGCAGATGAACACGCGACGGTGGATCGCCTCAGGGTCTCTCGGGCTGCTCGGAACGGCCATAGTCGTCGGTGGGGCCCTGGGCGCCCTCGCCCATCCGGAGGACCAGGACGTCGCCCCCGGAGTCCAGGTGCGCGAGACGAGCCAGGCACCGACGATCGGCTCCGACCCGGACAAGAGTGTCATTCCGGGGAGCGCGACGGCTCCCGCCGGCTCGACGGTGAGCCCGGTGACCCCCGCGAGCCCGGCGAGCCCGGTGACCGCGTTCAGCCCGGTGACCGCGTTCAGCCCGGTGACCCCCGCGAGCCCGGTCAGCGCGGCGTCCCCGGCCAGCGCACTGTCCGCGCCCTCGGCTGACTGACCGCACCGCCGGCGCGTACCGCGCGTTCGCCGTGCGCTTCGTGCGGGACCGCGGATGAGAGTTCTCTCACGGACCATTCCTGCCGCTCTCATGTCCCATGCCGACAGTGGTGATGAACCGGACGCCACTCCGGACCGCCGTACAGGAGGAGAACGACCATGAGCACACGTCGATGGATCATCTCGGGCGCCGTCGGAGCGCTGGGCACCGGAGCCATGGTCGGGGGCGCGCTCGGTGCCTTTGCCGACAGCTCGGGCGCGACAGACGTCGGGTCCGGTGTCTACGTCACCGGACCAGAGACGGCTGTCACCCCGGCCACGACCACCCGCGCCGTCTCGCCGAGCGACACCAGCGCGCCGAGCAGCACGACGACCGTGTCCGTCGCTTCGGCGCCCACCCCGGCCAGCCCGCACTCGGCGGTCAGCCCCG
>JBQGOU010000012.1:0-22818 GCA_052086865.1 Cellulomonadaceae bacterium | reverse complement strand
GACATCGACATCGAGTACCGGGCGTGCGGAGAAGATCTCCGGGACGCCGAGTCGGTAGCGATCGTCACCGATACGCCAAGTCTGGTCGCCGTGCAGATCATCAGAGCTTTCGGGAACTCGCTCATGACGCAAACGGTGAGCGTGACCGGCGGATCGATGGCCGTGGATATCGAGACGCATGTCGACTGGCACGAACAGCAGAGGATGCTGAAGCTGGCGGTGCCGATCGATGTGCACGCCACGTCGGCACGATCCGAGATCCAGTTCGGGCACCTCAGCCGTCCCACACACACCAACACCAGCTGGGATCTCGCCCGATTCGAGACGAGTGCACATCGGTGGGTCCACGTCGGTGACCCGAGATTCGGCGTGGGCGTGGCGAATGACGCGATCTACGGGCACGACGTCACGCGGCATGCCCGAGATGGCGGAGGAACCTACTCCGTCGTGCGCCAAACCCTCCTCAGGGCCCCGCTGTTCCCAGATCCGCAGGCAGACCAAGGCGCGCATTCGTTCCTCACGTCGATCGTCATCGGGGACGTCGACGAGGTCATCGAGCATGGGTATCGCCTCAACCTTCCGATGCGGCCGACGCGCGGAATGTGCACCGTCCCCCTGGTGACGTCCTCGAGCCCGGCTGTCGTTCTCGAGACGGTCAAGCTCGCCGAAGACGGCTCGGGCGATGTCATCGTCCGCCTCTACGAAGCGCACGGCGCGCGTTCAGAGTCGACGATCCTCTTCGGCTTCGATCACGAACAGGTCCAGCGCACCGATCTGCTGGAGCGTCCCGTCGACTCCGTGGCGCTTGGCGGGGACGGTCGAATGAGCCTTCGCCCGTTCGAGGTGGTCACGCTCAGGATCAGCCGCGGAGCTCGCTCCTGAGCCGGTCCGCACATCGCCACGTCAGTGCAGGTAGCGTCGGATGAACTGGACCTGATCCCCCACCGACGCCTTCGCCAGCGCGGACTCGGGGGCGAGTTGGTCGAACACGTGGAACGCTCCCGACCAGACGCGAAGGTCGGCGGACACGTCCGCCGCGATCAGCCTCCTCGCGAACTCGACCCCCTCGTCGCGCAAGGGATCGCATTCTGCGGTGAGCACATAGGTCGGTGGAAGACCGGACAGCGCGGTGGCCCGAGCGGGCGCCGCATAGCTGTCGACGGAAGCTCCCCGCAGGTAGAGAGACCACATCTCGCGCGTGTTCGCGGCGTCCCAGACCGGAGAGTCCGTGAACTCCAAGGAAGAGCGCGACTCCACTCTGTCGTCGAGGGCGGGGAAGAGCAGCAGGAGAGCCCTGAGCCGCACTGTGCCCTCATCCCTGACCCTGAGCGCCGACCCCGCGGCGAGCGCTCCCCCCGCGCTGACGCCACCGATCGCGAGGCGCCCTGGGTCGATGTGCTCGCGGCCCGTGCTCATCCAGTCGAGCGCGGCGAGCGCGTCGTCGAACGCCGCCGGATAGGGGTGCTCCGGCGCCAGTCGGTACTCCGGGCTGACCACGACGCACCCCGCCTCGGCCGCATATCTCAGGCTCCGCGCGTGCTCGCCTCCCCGGTCACCGCCGACGAACGCCCCTCCGTGGAGCATGAGCAGTCCGGGCGCGGGCGCATCTCTCCCGATCGGCGTGTAGACGCGCACCTCGATCGCCCGATCACCGAGGTCGATGCTGTGCTCCGTGACGTCGACCCTGGACCCGTACAGCGCCTCGGCACCCGCGACCGGGAGCCCGACCGAGCTCATGAGCACGCGGGCCCGGTCCAGGTCGTCCGCGAGGTCCGGACGCTCGTCGCCGGCGACGGCGGCGACGAGCTCGGGATCTATTCCTCGCACGTCAGTCATCGTCACGCGCCCGCCACCGGTCGATTCCCAGGGCGACGATTAGTACGATGCCGGTCGCGATTCCCTGCACGTAGGACGAGACGTTCAGGATCACCAGTCCGTTGCTGAGGACTGCGAGGAAGATGATGCCGAGCAGAGAGCGCATCACGCTTCCCCGTCCACCGAAGAGGGACGTGCCCCCGAGGACGACGGCGGCGAAGATGTCGAACTCCGCCCCCGTGCCGTTGCTCGGTGCGCCCGAGCCCAGTCGGCCCGCGAGAAGGACTCCCGCCACCGCCGAGAGGGCGCCCGCGACGACGAAGATCTGGATCGCCTGACGGCGAACCCGCAGTCCGGCGGTCCGCGAGGCTCGCGCGGAAGACCCGATCGCGTAGGTGCGCATTCCCCACGCCGTCTTGCGCATGACGAACCATGCGACCATGTAGGCGATCAGCACCAGGAGCACGCTCACTGGGATCGGGCCGATCGACCCGACGCCGACCCACGAGAGCAGGTCGAACCCGTCGGTGACCGGAGCCGCGATCGACTGTCCACCGGTGAACAGCAACGCCGCTCCACGGATGACCAGCGCCGTCGCAAGGGTCGCGATGAACCCGGGGATCTTCAGGCCCTCGGTGAGCACGCCGTTGCCCAGGCCGAGCAGCGCCCCCAGCAGCACCGCGGCCAACATGGCCAGGATCGCCGGCACGCCTGCCTGCATCAGCGACACGCAGACGATGCCGGATGCGGCGATGACTGCGCCCTGGCTGATGTCGAGCCTCCCGGCGATGAGGATCATCGTGGCACCGATGGCGGCGACACCGAGCACGGCGGACTGTCTCAGGATGACGAAGAGGTTGTCGACGGTGAAGAACGTCGTGGAGAGCACCGCGAACACGACGATCATGAGCACCAGCGCCGCGGGGAGCACAAGGAGGGTCGGATCGATTCTCCTCCGGCGCGAAGCGACCGGGGCATCGGGTAGAGCGAGAGCGGTGTTCATCGTGAACCTCCAGTGGCAGCTGACATGAGAAGTTGTTCGGTGGCCTCCCCGGCCGCCATCTGCGCGACCACCTCGCCCCGCCGCATCACGAGAATCCGGTCGCAGGCGGCGAGGAGCTCGGGGATCTCGGAGCTCACCATGAGCACCGCGACCCCCTTGCGTGTGAGGTCGCCAACGGTCATGAGGAGATCGTGCTTCGCGCGTACATCGATGCCGTGCGTTGGCTCATCGAGGATGAGTACGCGCAGTTCTTCGGCGAGGAGCCGCCCCAGGAGGACCTTCTGCTGGTTTCCGCCCGAGAGGTCCCGGATGTCGAGGGAGTCGTCGGCCGCCTTGATACGCAAGCGTTCGAACATCTCGCCGACGAGACGGGAGATCGCACCCGTGCGGAGGACTCCCGTGCGGGCGGTGTCTCTCGGCGCGCGCACAGTGATGTTCCGGCGGACGCTGAGCCCGGGGAGGATCCCTTCGAATCGGCGATCCTCCGAAAGACACGCGACACCCATTGTGAACGCGTCCGCCGCGCTCTTCGGCCGGTAGGTGGCGCCGTCGAGCGTCATGCTCCCCGCTGTCGTCGGCGTCAGTCCCGCAAGTGCCCGTCCGAGGGAAGACTTGCCCGCGCCGACGAGGCCGAACAGCCCGACGACCTCGCCTGCCCTCAGTTCCACGTCCAGGGGAGGGCGCCCGTGGACGCCGATACCTGTCGCAGAGAGCATCACGCGGCCGGGCGTCGCCCGCCGGCTCTGCCACGTCAGTGCCTGCGCCCCCGGAACCATCGCCTCCACGACCTCGGACATGCTCGCCTCGTCGACGCCGAACTCCCCTGCGACCTGGCCGTCTCGGAGTACGACGACCCGATCACAAAGCATGGAGACCTCGTTGAGTCGATGTGAGATGAACACGACGCCCACACCCTCGTCGCGCAACGCTCTCATCACTGTGAAAAGGCGCTCCGCCTCGAAGGGGGTCAGCGACGATGTCGGTTCGTCCAGGAGGAGCACCGAGCCGGCACTGCGCAGAGCACGGGCCGCAGCCACGAGCTGCTGGTCGCCGATAGCGAGATCACCCACCAGCGTCGATGGCTCGAGACTCAGGCCGACACGGCCGAGCGCCGCCACCGCGGAGTCGTGCATCTTCGCCCGATCAAGGATTCCTCGGCGACGGAACGCGCGTTCGTCGCCGAGCGCAAGGTTCTCGGAGATGGTGAGATCGGGCACGAGGTCGAGCTCTTGTCGGACCACGCCGATGCCGTGGTGGGCGGCGCGATGCGGCGCGTCGAGCACGACGTTGCTGCCGCGCACTAACAGGGTTCCCGTATCCGGCGTGAGCTGCCCGGTGAGCACATTGATCAGGGTGGACTTGCCGGCACCGTTGGCGCCGGCAAGTCCAAGGATCTCGCCCTCACGAATGGTCAGGTCGACGTCGCGGAGCGCTGCGACGCCGCCGAAGGACTTCCCGATGCCTTGTGCCCGCAGCGCCGGGGCGACCTGTGCCGTCTCGGTGAGGGGTTCGGTCATGAGAGCGAGTCGAGGATGCTCTGGGCGTTGTCGGCGGTGACGAGCTCGACGGGGACGATCTGCTCGCGCTCGACGGACTCGCCCCTCGCGTACTTGAGGACGGTGTCGGCGATGACGTTGCCTTGGGCGACGGGGAACAGTCCGACCGTGGAGACGACCTGACCCGACAGGACATGCTCCAGGATCCGCTTGTCCTCGCCCCCGGTGACGACGCCCACGTCCTTACCTGCGGTGCGTCCGCTGGAAGTGATCGCCGAGACCGCTCCCAGCGCGCTGGAGTCATTGAGTCCGATGATGAGGTCCAGGTCGGGGTGGGCCTGGAGGATCACGGATGTCTGAGCGTTGCCGGTGTCCTCCTGGAACGCCTCCACCTCGCTCACGAGTTCCCAGTTGCCCTTGCCGAGCGCTTCGTCGATGCCGTCGATGGCGCCCTGGTGGCGGTCGAGGAGCGGGTCCCCGCCGGAGTCCTGGTGGAGGATGGCCACCTTGGGCTTCTCACCGGCGCGGTTTTCCTTCAGCCAGTCGCCGGCGCTCGTGCCTTCGAGCATGCCGAAGGCGTGGTCGTCGAGGTTGAAGGTGATGTCGGCTTCGGGGATCGACGTAGCGAGTCCCACGACGAGGACACCCTGATCCTTGAGTCGCTTCGCGATCGGGCTGACGGCCTTCGGGTCGGTCGGCGTCACGATGACCGCCTTCGCGCCGGCGGCGACGAGGTTCTCGATGCCGCTCACCTGCTTGCCGGAGTCGGCGTCCGGATCAGAGGTGGTCACCGTGATCCCACACGGCTCGAATCCCTCAACGAGACCTTTCTCCACGAAGGGGAAGTAGCCTCCCGTGTTCGAGTAGGGAGAGTACCCCACCTTGGTGATGGTCACGCCATCGCATTCCGCGGGCCGGTCCTCGGCGCCGGGAGCGGCCGTCTGGCAGGCGGCGAGTGCGAGGGCTGCGGCGGCCACCAGGGCCGCAGCGCCGAGGCGAAGTCGATTGATCACTGGCTCTCCTTTGTGCGAGTGCGCCCGGGGCCGACGAATTCTCCGTCGGATCAGACGGTCCGGGCGACGCCACCGACTCTAGGTGTGGGCCAATTTATGCGTCAATGAACAAAAAGGAGCCTCAGACGATGCCTTTCATCAGTACCGCTCCGACCGCCCCGAGAGCGGCGGCACCCCTCCCCAAGGAGCCGACCCGCACCGGGGTATCCGCACAGGCGGGAAGGGCATGAGCGCGGATCCCTTCGGCGACGCGATCCTCGATATCGCGTGAGGCACGACTCAGCGCGCCCCCGAGGACGACGGCCCCGGGGTCGATGATGTTGCACAGCGATGCCGTCGCGCGTCCGATCGAATCGTACGCATCGGCGAAAACGGCGCGCGTGCCCGCCTCCCCGGCGGCGAGACGGCGCAGCACCTCTGTCCACTCGGGGATGTGACCGTAGGACACCGACAGGCCACGCACGATCGCGGGCACACCGACCACGGTCTCCAGGCACCCGCGGCCACCGCATCGGCACCGCTCACCACCGGGCACGAGCACCATATGCCCGAACTCTCCAGCCACGCCGGTCGCCCCGGAAACGATCCGCCGGTTCAGCACATAGGCCCCGCCGACGCCGGAGTGCAGCTTGAGGTAGAGGAAGCTGTCGAAGTCACGACCCGCGCCCCACAGCAACTCCGCGTAGCACGCGAGCCTCGTATCGTTGCCGAGCACGATCGGACACGGAAGGTACTCGCCTGCACGAGCAACGACATCGCCAGACCAGTGCGGAAGGAGACTGTGCAGGGAGGGCGCGTTGTTCTGGTAGTCGATGGGCCCGCTGATGGCGATGCCCGCCCCGACGATATCCGGCCATCCGATCGCCGCAGAGCCGAGCATGTCCTCGATCATGTCGCGCGCGCCCGCCAACGCCTGATCGGGACCATAATCGTCGCCGAGCTCCCGCTCATCCGACGCGAGGATCGTGTGGTCGACGCTCGCGAGGATCGTCCGCACGGATCGATATCCGAAGTCGATACCGATCGTCGCCGCGCGCCCAACGACCAGCCGCAGCTGCGCGGTGGGCCGACCACGGCGTCCGGACTCGGCGATCACCTCCTCGGCGAGGATCCCCTCGTCCAGCAGCAGCGTCGCCACGCGGGTCACCAGTGTGCGGGACCATCCCAGCTTGGCCATAGCCTCTGCGCGAGACATCGCGCCCTTGGCCGCGATGAGATTGATGAGCTCGGCGAGCTTGATCCGACGCCCCTCTGGCACGGCACGAATAACCCGCAGAGGATCCTGGTAGCCCGGGTGCGTCCCCATGGAGGCAGCATAGTTGGAGGCACCCGGGCCAGGAGGGATCATCCGAACCAGAACAGTTGCAGCGCCTCACCAGAGCGGTACGGCATCTGGCGCAGCGGCGATCCCCATTCCGAGTCGGGCGCCGTCAGATAGAGGCCACTGTGGCGATTCAGGATGCGGAACCGTCCTCCCCCCGCATCCTCGAGAAGCCACTCGTCGTTGGTGACGGTCGGGCTACCGTAGTGGTGCTGGATCGCCTTCGCGCCAGGTGACGTACTCGCATCGAGGATCACCACGTCACGGCCGCTGTGCTGCGCGACCACACGGACATAGCCGTCGCCGAGAGGAGCCAGGGAGAAGTAGTTATTCGAGTCGCCGCTGGCGGGCCACTGCACGACCGCGTCGCCGTTGGCCGTGCCTGCGAAGGCCACGTTGACGGCGAGCCCGCTCTGCTGGATGCGTATGCGCGTCGGTGACGGCGGGACAGACACTGTGCGCGTGAACCGGACGGCGTGGCCGCCGTTGGCGACGGCGGTCGGGATAGTCATCGTCGACCCTGCAGTGATCAGCTGCGTCGTCCGACGCAGAGTCCCGTCCGGGGCGTCGTCCACGATCTCGGCGAGCCACTGCCCCGAACCGAGGATGGCCGTCGAATAGCTGATGGCGCCCGGCGCGCCGACCTTCATCGCCCCCAGAAACCAGCGTTCGTCGCTGCGTCGAGCGACCACGGCTCCCGTCTCCGGCGTTCCCCCGATGAGGCGGGTCTCATCCCAGACCACGGGGACCGAGCGCATCCACCATTCACTGACCGGGCGTGCCAGATAGGCGCTACGCGTTCCCGCCGGCAGCAGGAGTCCAGTGTCGAACAGCACCGTCGCGGCGAGCTCGACAGCGTCGCTGTTCGGCTTTCCGTTCTGGAACCCGAGCGGCGTGTAGTCCGTACCACCGAGAGCGCCGCGCGTGAACGGCGCCGCAGCGACGTGCGTGATCGTGCGGTCGCCGAGGAACTCGCCGCCCCTGATCGCCTCGGACGTCAGCAGGTGCGGCCATGTCCGCGACGACCCCTGTGGAAGTCGCGATCCGTGGAAGTCGACCATGAGGTGGAAGCGGGCGGTGTCGGCGAGGGTCGCCTCATACCAGGCGTAGCGGCTCTGCGAGTCGCTGTCCATGAAGTCGATCTTCACTCCTTTGACGCCCCAGTCGCGGAACCGGGCGAAGGCGTTCTCGCGCTGCGCTGCGGTCTCCAGGTCGGCGGAATGCACCCACAACAGGATGCCGACGTTGCGCTGCGCGGCGTAGTCGACGAGCTCGGGAACCCAGGTCTGCCCCTTCCACCCTCCGTCGACGAGCGAGTACGCCCATCCCTGCCGCGAGGCGTAGTCCACCCATGCCTTCTGCTGCGACAGCGACGCCTGGCCGGTCTCGTATCCGTCGAGCCAGTTCCATGCGGAGATCCCCGGGCGGATCCACGAGGTGTCGGAGATGCGCGACGGACGGGCGACGTCGTCCACGAGAGTCGACTGGAAGACGGCGGAGGGAGTGCCGACCGAGACCACACGCCACGGTGTCATCCCGCCGGCCGTGACAGGGAGAGACGCCGTGGCGAGACCGATCTCGAAACCCGACGGACCCCACTTGTTCAGGCCTCCGCCCGAGAACGTGCCGTCCGGGTCACCCTCCGAGATCTGAACCGCCATGCCGTTGCTGCGCCGCAGCAGGCTGCCAAACTCATAGCTCCCCGTACCGAGTGCCCCGACGGTGGTCGTCGACCAGGGCGTCTCGTGGGGCCCGGCGTATGCCGCGGTCGTGATCAACGTGTCGGCGGGGAACTGGAACTCCGTCGCATCGTCGATGACGGTTCCCGCCGCCGGGAGTACATATCGGAAGGCCACGCCGCTCTGCGAAACTCTCACGACGATGTTCAGCTGCACTCCGCCCCTGGCGAAGGTGAAGGTCGAGATCGTCGCAGCCCTGGACCGCTCCCGCGACTTTCCGGAGATCATCGTGTAGTCGTCGATGACCGAACGGTCACTCCGGCCGACGAACTCGAGCTGCTGGGTGAAGTCGGTCGTGGTCGTCCGCAGGGCGAGCTGCCCGGGGTCGAGGGCGGGCGTGCAGTCCCGTGATGCAGCGAGCATGAGACGTCCATTGCCGTCCAGCGCCAGCGTCGCCCGAGTACCTCCGCATACGCCGCTTGCACCGGGCTGGGACACCTCCCAAGACACAGGGGACGCGGCGGAAGCGGGTACCGCCTCGCCCGCGCCCACGGCGAGGATGCTGAGGAGAATGGCGACGACTCGCGCCGTCCACCGGTGAGAGGAAGTGCGCCTGGACATCTGTGTTTCTCCTTGCGGCATCATCGACGAGGAAGGCGGTGCAGCTGCCTCGCCACAGGCTATGAACCGATCGTTTATTGCGTCAACGAACAAAATCGCCGCGAGGACCATCCGACCGGGCTCGCAGCAACGTCGGAAGCCCGCCCCACGGTGTCTTTCAGGCCTTCCGCTTTAGCAGATCCCGCCGAAGGCAGGCCCACGATCCGTCGCGCTGCAAGCCCGTGGGCAAAGAGCGCCTGTCGCTCGCAGGCCCAGATCTTCAGGAGCCGTGAGAACTGAGTCTGTACTTTTGCCGGGATGTGCGTTGTACCTGGGCTGCGTATGCCGCGGCACATGTCCACACCACGAGGCAGCTCGAGGGAACTCGCCGCTGGACGGTCACGCCGCACCTGAGGATGCCCTGTCGGGGTGCTATCCGACGCCCTCGAGGCTAAGAACAACCTGGCGGATCTGTCGTCTCAAGCCCTTGGAAGCTTCCTCGGTACGCTTGGCGTCTCCAATCACGGACTCAGCGAGGAGCAGAAACATTTAGTGCTCACTGAAGTAGCGGCGATCGGCGCCGTCCCATTCATCGTGTTGATCGACGAGGACGTGCCCGGCCAGGCGCGGCAGCGCGGCGGGGTTAGGGAAGGTGCCGACGACGTCGGTGCGGCGTTTGATCTCCTTGTTGACCCGTTCCAGCGGGTTCGTGGAGCAGATCTGACGCCAGTGCCGCTGCGGGAACTGGCAGAACGCGAGGATGTCGTTCTTAGCGCCCTCGAGTATGTCCGCGATCTACGGGTGCGATCTGGTGAGCATGCGGGTGACCTCGTGGAACTGGGTGCACACGTGCTCCGTGTCGGGCTGGGCGAAGATCGTGCGGATGATCGACGCGACCATCGGGCCCGTAGTTTTCGGGACCGCGGTGAGCACGTTCCACATGAAATGGACCCGGCAGACTCTGCCAGCTCGACGGGGCGAAACGGTGTCGGTCGCTGCGACCAAACCCGTATGGGCATCGCTGATCACGAGCTTCACACCCCCTCGAGGTCTTCGGAGGGCCCAAGCGGCCCTCCGCCGACTTCTTCCACACGCGGATCTCGACCGCCGCCTCACCGAGCGCCTGGGTCAGATCCGCGACCTCTGCCTCGAGCTGCTGCTCGCGCGTCGACGGCCCGGACTTGCCGGGCGCGCCATGAGCGGATCGAGCCCGCTGGTGGGCTCGTCGAAGATGTACAGCTCCGCGGGAACCGCGAATGCGGCGATGAGCGCGGCCTTCTGCCGGTTGCCCTTCGAACACGTTCGGCCCTTCTTGCGGGATCGAACTGAAATACCTCGATGAGCCGCGCCTTCGCGCTCGCGAACGTGCTGTCGCGGTGCGTGGCGCCTCGCAGACGCGCGAGAAGGTCGATCGCCTCCCCGCCCGACAGGTTCGGCTACACACTGATTTCGCCCGGGATGTACGCGATGCGGCGGTAGATCGCGACCGCGTCGCGCCACGGGTCAAGTCCGATACGGACGCGTCGCCCGAGGAGGCGCTCGCGAGCCCGAGCAGAATGTGGATCGTGGTCGACTTGCCGGTGCCATTCGGTCCCAGGAATCCATGCACTTCGCCCCGCACGAACCTCGAGATCGAGTCCATCGAGAGCGTGAAGCCGGCCGTAGCGCTTGACGAGATCAGACGTGCGAATCACTTTGGACACACGCGTGAACGTATATCGGTTTCAGGAAATCCTGAGTACTCCCTCGCGAGAGCTCAGTCGATGCTCTCGCAGCTCGCGGTGCGCTCGCCGATGCTGACGGTCACGCGGTCGTGCGCGTCGATCACGAGCAGGGAGGTGCCGATGACGCGGTGGCCTGCTCGCAAATCGGCGTCTCGGCCGATCACGAGGCTGGTCGGGCACATCCCTCAAGACCAGTCGGGATAGCGGGCGGAGCGATGATCGCCGGACGAACGCCCTGTCACGCGCCGCTTCACCCACGGCGCCACGTAGACACGGAGGTAGCGGAGCTCGTCGCTCAAGTGGATGCGAACCGGACGGCGGGATGATGGCCGAGCCACGGCCCGCCCGGTGAGCTCTGCGAGCACCAGTGATGCGACGCGATCATGGCCTTCGACGTTGAGATGCAGACGGTCGTCGGACCAGAAGCCGCGGTGGCGGAGGACGACATCGTGCGAGACGTCGACGAAGCTGATCCCCAGCTGCGCCGCGAGTGTGCGATAGCCCTCGGCGAGAGCGTGGCCCCGTGCATGCACGAGTCGGCCCAGGGGGAGGTTCGCGGACGGATCGGCCGGGCTGATCAGCACGGGGCGAGCCCCGGCGGCGGTGATCGAGGTAAGTGCCGCGCGCATCTGCTCCACGACGGTGGCCACGGTGAAGCCAGGTCTGAGCAGGTCGTTGCCGCCCCCGCACACCGTCGCGAGCGTGGGTGCAGGGTGCAGGGTGCAGGGAGAGTGCGGTGGGGATCTGTGAGAGGACACCGGAGATCGTCCTTCCCCGGATCGCCAGATTCGCGTAGGAGACGGTCGCCGACGACCACGCGCGAAGCCCATCCGCCACCCGGTCGGCCCAGCCGAGCATTCCGGGATCCTGACCGTCGCCGATTCCCTCGGTGAAGCTGTCGCCGACCGCGACGTACCTCACGGGCTCAGTGAGCGGCAGGGGGCCGGTCATCGCGCGCATGCGGTGCTCTCAGGCCTCGAGCGCTTCGATGCGACGGCGCAGCTCTGCGACCTTGTCGGCGCCCAGCTGTGCCGAGGCCAACTGGAGGGCAGCGGAGGCGGTGAGGGTCTTCGCCACGAGGTAGGTCGGCTGCTTCCTCAGGTCCGGAATGACATCGAGGACGATCGCCTCGGCCTCCGGGTCGGTCAGCAGCTTGCCGAGCTTGATCTTGGCGAGGTCGTATCGTGCGGCCATGTGTAGGTCTCCTGGTTCGATGCGCGGGGAGGATGCGGCGCTATCCTACTCCAATAATGGGACAAACGTACGGTTTCATGCGATCTGCAGGCATGGGTCGCTGTGCGGCGACAAGCGGGTAGGGCCGCACCCCTGCCAAGATCTCGCCGCTAACCGCTCTCCCGGAAGTTCACACGAACGTAATCAATATTGGTACTTCTGTGCAATCAGAACGAGTCAGAGTCAGGCGGACCGTTGCTTGACGAAGGGAAGGCGCCCATGTTGCCTCACACGATAACCGGCCACCCGCCGCGGTTGCAGACGACTCTGCTCGATCATCTCGCGGTGTCGTCCGGAACGGTCGCCCGCACGCGCGTGGCCACGCACAGGAGCGCTCGATGAGTGCCACGGTCGCAGCGCCCTCGCCGCTGACATCGGCGTACGACGAGCCCACGCAGAACGTGCGTCCAGGGTGGGTCGCGGCGTTCGCAAGCGCCTGGCTCGGTCTGTGGATGGGGCAGCTCGTGCCCGTGCAGGTGTTGTTGCCGCTCCAGATCGCGCAGCAGCACGAGTCGGATCAGTGGCTGGCATCGCTCGTGTATTTCGGGATCGTCACCGCGATCGCCGGAGCCGCCAGCATCGTCACCTACCCGATCGTCGGCGCATTGAGCGACCGCACCGTCTCCCGCTTCGGGCGTCGCCGCCCGTGGATCCTCGCGGGTGTCATCATGATCGCCACGGGACTGGCCCTCCTCGGACTCCAGCAGGGCGTCGTCGGCACGGTCGTGTTCTGGACCACCACGATGGTCGGTTTCTGCATCGCGTCGGCGGCGCTGACCGCCGTGCTCGCCGACCAGGTGCCCGAAGGGCAGCGAGGTCTCGTCTCCGGCTGGATCTCCGCCCCCGAACGCCCTCGGCATCCTGATCGGAATGGTGCTCGTGACGGCGGTGTTTACCACGACGTCCTCGGGCTATCTCGCCCTCGCCGTGGCCGCGATCGCCTGCGCGATGCCGTTCCTGCTTCGCATGAGAGACATCCCGCTCACTCGCGAGGAGGCTGCGATGCAGCCTCGTGTCACGCCGAGATTCATCGCGAGCTCGCTGTGGGTGAGCCCGCGCCGGTTCCCCGACTTCGCATGGACGATCACCAGCCGCGTGCTCATCAACTTCGGCAACGCGATCGCGACGACGATGCTGCTGTACTTCTTCACGTTTGACCTGCGGCTGCCCGATCCCACGGCGTTCCTCGTGACGACCACGCTCATCTACATGGCCGTGACGGTGCTGTCCTCCGTTCTGTTCGGCAAGCTGAGCGACCTGCTCGGACGCCGTCGAGCGTTCATCGTCGGTGCGGGCATCGCCCAGGCGCTCTCGGCGGTGCTCCTCGCGGTCGCGCCTGCGACGAGCACGGCGCTGATCGGCGCGGTGCTGCTCGGCCTCGGCCAGGGGTGCTTCTTCGCCGTGGATCAGGCGCTCGCCACCCAAGTCCTGCCGTCGGCGCAGTCGCGCGGCAAGGACGTCGGCATCATGAACATCGCGCTCGCGGTGCCGCAGTCGTTCGGCCCGCTGCTGGGAGCCGGTGCCGTCCTGCTCTTCGGCGGCTTCACCGGACTGTTCATCGCCAGCGGATTCGCAGGCGTCCTCGGCGCGCTCGTGATCCTGAACGTGCGGTCTGTTCGCTGACCCTCTGCACGCGAACGCGTGTGGTCAGCCGAAGAGAATTCGGATGATGCGCCCGACCAGCCGATCGATCTGGGCGGAACGACGCATCGAGGTGAGCGTGAGGAACCGGAAGCGCTGGCGCGTCGTCGATTTCGGGTAGGTGAACTCCCGGAGGCCGTCGTCGCCGTGGATACGTCCGAAGCCCGACTCGCCGGTGCCGCCGAATGGGAGCCCGGGGACGGCGGCGAACGAGATCACGGAGTTGATCGCGATCATTCCGCCTCGGATGCGGGAGGCCAGCTCCCGGCCGCGCTTTCGGGAGAAGACCGAGCCGGACAACCCGTACCGCACCGCGTTGGCGCGCTCGACCGCCTCGTCCATCGAGGACACGCGGTTCACCACGAGCGTGGGGCCGAAAGTCTCCTCACGCACCGCGTCGGAGGACTCGGGCACATCGCGCAGGAGCGTCGGCGGGAACACCACGCCGTTCTCAGGGGCGCCGCCCAGCACGAGGGTGCCGCCTGCCGAGAGGGCGTCCTCGATGTGTCCGCGGATGATGCTCGCCTGCTTGGGCATCGTGATCGGTCCGAGCGTGGCCTCCTCGTCTGTACCGGCGCGGATCTCCCGGATGCGCGTCGTCGTCTTCTCCATGAAGAGGTCGTAGACCCGGTCGTGCACGTAGACGCGCTCAATCCCGATGCAGGTCTGCCCCGCGTTGGAGTAGGCACCCCAGACGGCGGCCTCGGCCGCGGCATTGAGGTCGGCGTCCTCGTCCACGAGCAGTGCGTCCTTGCCGCCCGCCTCGATGACGACGGGGGTGAGGGTCTCGGCGCAGGCGGCCATCACGACCTTGCCTGTCGCGGTCGACCCGGTGAAGGCGATCTTCCCCACGCCCGCACGGCAGAGCGCGGCGCCGGTTGCGCCGAGCCCCGTAATCAGCTGGAACACTCCGGGGTCGCCGCCCGACTCGGCGAACGACCGGACGAGCCACTGGCCGACGCCGGGCGTGTATTCGCTCGGCTTGAAGACGATGGTGTTCCCGGCGGCGAGGGCATAGGTTATCGAGCCGAGCGGGGTGAAGACCGGGTAGTTCCACGGTCCGATGACACCGACGACGCCGAACGGGACGCGCTCCACCGCGGACTGCTGGTTGAACATCAGGGTGCCCGACGGTACGCGGCGCCGCCCGAGCACGCGCTCGGCGTTCTTGGCCGCCCAGCCGATGTGGTCGAGCGCCAGCAGGATCTCCAATTGCGCATCGCCCAGGGGTTTCCCGGTCTCCGCTCTCATCACCCCGGCAAGCTCCGCGGCGTGTCGGGCGACGTACCGGCGCCAGGCGACCAGGATCGATCGCCGTCCGCCGAACCCGAGCGCGCGCCAGCCCGCCGCGCCCGCCCGAGCACGTTCCACGGCGTTGTGGACATCCTGATCGTCGTGGATCGCGTAGGTTCCGACGACCCTCCCGTCGAGGGGACTGAGAGAGTCGAAGACACGCGCCGTCGCGGTGATCGCCATCACTCGGCCCGCCGCTTCGTGCCGTATCCGGTCGCGACGACCGACATGATGACCTCGGCCTGCTGCTCGGAGCTCAGCTCCGACGGGGTGTCGATCGACCGGGCACGCAGGTAGATGTCGCACGCCCACTCCAGCAGCGAGGTGTTGCCGATGGCCTCGTCGAGCGTGCCCCCGGTGGTGACCGCGCCATGATGCGCCAGGATCACCGCGTTGGCCTCGGACAGTGTTGCCGAGGCATGCTCTGCGAGCTCAGGCGATCCGAACAAGAAGTACGGGATCACGGCGACCTCGCCGCCGAGGGCGAGCTGTTGATAGTGGATGCACGGGAGACGATCCGACACGAGCGAGACGGCGATGCTCCCGGGCGCATGGGTGTGCACGACAGAGCGCACCGCGTCTTCCTGATAGGCCGCGGCATGAAGGCCCAGCTCCGAGCTGGGCGCAAGGGCGCCTACGACGACCTTGCCCTTGTCGTCCACGATCACCACGTCGTCGACAGTGGCCTCGGCAAAGACAAGACCGGTCGCCGTGATCGCGATGCCCCCGTCGACGCGGACGCTCACGTTGCCGGCCGTGCCCTTGACGAGCCCCGAAGCGGAGAGTCCCCGGCACGCGGCGGCGATCTGCTCGCGCACCCCCCCATGTGGCATGGTCATCTCCGTGCCTCGCTCACGAGCACGGTGATCGACTCTTCGGTGTACTCGCCGTGATCGGTGCCGACGCCCGCGACCACCTGCGCCGCCGTGGCCGAGCCGAATTCCGCCGCCTCCAGGGAACTCTGTCCGCGAAGCTTGGCGAGGATGAAGCCGGCTGAGAACGAGTCGCCGCCGCCGCTGGTGTCCACGAGCTCGGCGGCCGGGAAGACCGGCACCTGGGACACCGCGCCGTCCTCGAACACGACGATGTCGTCCCCGCCGTTCGTGATGGCGACGCAACCGGCGCCCGTCGCCCCCAGTGTGCGCGCCGCGTCGTACAGTGTGGCCGCTTCGGTCCACCCGATCGCCTGCTCGGCGTTCGGAAGCACGTAATCGGTGAAGGCGAGCAGGGGAAGGATCAGCGGGGCGAACGCAGGATCACCACCGATGAGGAAGTCGAGCGAGGTCGTCGCGCCGTGCGCGCGAGCATGCTTAAGCACTTCGATGACGTTCTCGGGGCCGAGCAGCTCAGGGGCGCCGACATGCACGTGGTCGGCGGCCTCGACAGCGTCCCAGGGCACGTCATCGGCTGCCAGGGCATTGGCGCCGACGACGTGCAACGCGGGGCGCGAGCCGTCGCTGCGGATCGGCAGCACGGAGGCGGATGTGGGCAGCTCGGTCTCCCGCAGATGGGTCACGTCGACGCCGTGGCCGGAGAGCAACTGCTTGAGCAGGGCACCGGAGACATCGCTGCCGACGGCGCCGACCGACTGGACGCGAGCCCCTAGCTTCGCCAGCACCACCGCGGTCCCGCCGGCAGCGCCGGCGGGAGAGATCTTGATCTCCTCCACGAGGAGTGAGCCCTGTCCGTCCGGGATGCTGTCGACCGGATGGACGATCGTGTCCAGCACGTGGGCGCCGAGCGCCAGGACTCGGGGATGTGTGTCTACCATCAGTGGCCTCCATGGAGAGCAGTGCAGAGACGTCCGTCTCTTCTTGTGAGCGAGAATCGTGCAGGGCGGGCGGGCAGACCGGTCCGCTGTTGCGGGGCTTACCTGGTCAGGCGCGCAGCGACGATGTCGAGGGTGGCGCGGGACTCGGCGATGAAGGGTGCGCCGACGAAGACGTGGAAGCCGCCGGACACCTCGATGTACTCGATGTCGGCGTCCGCCTCGCGAGCCCCGGCCGCGAACTTCCTGCTGTCCGGCAGGAAGATGTCCGAGGTGCCGATGACGAGCGTCGTCGGGGGAAGCAGCGACGGGTCAGCATGGATCGGGCTGACGAGCGGCGAAGACGTCGCTCGGTCGCCGGCCCATAGCTTTCCGGCGTAGCGCAGGCCAGGAACGGCGAGGCTCGGATCCCGGTGGGCGACAGCGGGGATCCCCGGGTTGGTCAACTCGACGTCCAGCCACGGGGAGAACAGCAGCAAATGCGCGATCGCCGGACCCCCGCTCGCGCCCAGATGCACCGCAGTGGCGGCCGCTAGGCCGCCTCCTGCGGAATCGCCTGCGAGCCATAGTTGTGCAGGATCCGGGACCTCGGCGGCGAGAGTGGCGAGGAACCGGGCGATGCGGGGCACCTCGGTGTCGGCGGTCCCGGCGGGGGCGAGCGTGTATTGCGGTATGTATACCGTCGCGCCGGTGCGTTGGGCGAGCGCCGCGACGAGGTCCCAGTGCTCCGCCACCATCGGATTGATGTACCCGCCTCCGGGTAGGTAGACGAGCGTGTCTCGGGTCGCGCCACGACGCGGGACGGCCCGGAACACCACGAGTCCGTCGTGGTCGTCCCGGTGCACCTCGAGCGTGCGCAAGACACGAGGACGCGGCTCAGCCGGACCGGCCGCGACGTTGCGCTGCCGGTCCAGCTCGGTGAGCTCGGGGGTCGAGAGCGCCCGTTTCACCCCGCGCGTGCGCAGGACGAGTCGGGCAAAGCGCAGGAGGGGCGACTGGTGTCGCGGAAGCGCGGCCATGGCTGCCTTTCGAGGAGGGGAGGATCGACGGCCTGCACCGACCGGTGCTAGTTGGTCTTTCCGGTCGCCGAGCGCAGCGCCGCCTCGGTGACGAGGCGGACCACGGCGGGAAGGCCGCGCGCGATCCCGCGGCCGACGAGCAGCCCGTAGAGGCCGGCGAGCAGCCCGTCGAGCTGCACATTGTGGGTCACGACTAGGCCCTCGGGCGTGGCGCGCATCTCGTGCGGGAAGGAAAGCACGGCGCCGGGAAGGGATATCTTGAAGTTCATCGCCGTGTTCTGGTCGAGAACCGTGAAGGTGATCTTCTGGCGGGGTGATCCGTGGTTCTTCACCCATCCGTGGGTGCCGACCGTCGGAGGGCATGCGAACTGCGCGGTTTCGAGACCGGGGTCGTCCTCTGCCCAGGCGGAGGGTGTCGTCCAGCGGCGCCAGACGCTTTCGGGGCTTGCGGTGGTGAGTTGGGAGTATGAGGCGCGCCAGGCCATGTGCGTGTCCTTTCGGTCGGTCAGTGTACGGGCAGGGCGGCGAGGGACGCGTGGGCGTCACGCGCCGCTCGCTCGCCGGAACGAACGGCGCCGTCGAGAAAGCCGGACCAGCGATCCGAAGTCTCGGTGCCCGCCCAACGGATCGGCCCGACCGGCTCGGTGAGGTAGCGGGCGTAGGGCAGAACCGTACCCGGGCCAGGGGCCGCAGTCGGGCCGCCGCCCGTCCAGATCTCGTTGCCCCAGCGCTGATCGATGTAGACGATCGGTCGAAGCGCGGCGGGGCCGAACAGGTCTGCGAACGACGCCAATGCGCGCGCGCGCCGTTCAGGCTCGTCGAGGTGGTCCCACTCCTGCCCGAAGACGCCGCCGATGAAGCCGAGCAGCACGCCCCGGCTGCCGTCCTCAGGGCTGGCGTCGAAGGTGATGAAGGCCGGACCGCGATCGGACAGTCCCTGCCCGCTCAGCCCGCTGCGACGCCAGAACGGCTCTTCATAGACGGCGTAGGCCTTGGAGAGGACGCCCTGAGCCCAGCGCTGCGAGAGCTGGTCGTAGCGTGGGGGAAGGAGCGGGAAGAAGTCGATGCGCCGCCGCAGCGCGGGCGGCACGGCGATGATCACCTGCCGGGCGCGAGTTCGCGCCCCGTCCGTCGTGACGACGACGGTCGACCCGGACCAGTCGATCTTGCGCACCGGCGCGTCGAGCACGACGGCATCGCCGAGTTCGGCGGCGACACGCACGGCGATCGCATGGCTGCCTTCGACGAAGTGTTCCTCTTGCGCGCCGCGCGCGGTGTCGAGCATGGACGACAGGCCTCCGGCCTGGTGGATGTAGTGGGCCGCATGGAGCATCGAGAGCTCGGCCGGCTCGCACCCCCACGTGGTCCGGCATGCGAGGGCGATGAGGTCGCGGGCGGTCAGTGAGGCATGGTTACGCTCGAGCCAGGTGCCGAGGCTCAGCGCGTCGAGTTCTGCGGCGCGGGGCGCTTCCCAGGGGCGGCCGAGCGGAATGCTCTCCGCGATGCGGTTGAGCTGCAATTGGATGCGGCCGACGTCGAGGAGCGAGGCGCCCATCGGGGGCACTGTGCCTGAGTAGCGGCGAACGCTCTGACGCCAGCGGAGGATGTTGTCGCCCGAATCGTAGGTCGCGTAACGACGTACGCCGACCTCGTCGGCCAGCGCCATGATCCGGTCCTGCGTCGGGCCCACGAAGGTTCCGCCGAGGTCGATGTGCACGCCGCCCGCCTCGCTGGACAACGTGCGTCCGCCGACACGGTCGTCGGCCTCGAAAAGGCGGACCGTATGCCCGAACTGCACGAGGCGTCGTGCCGCAGTCAGGCCGGCGAGTCCGCCGCCGACGACGATCACATCCACGTCGGTCTCACTCGTTGGCGACGCTGCCGATCGATTCCGTTCCGACGTGGTCTGGCTCATTGTGGTCTCCTCTTCCGGGCGGTGGGCTGGGTCTCGTGCGGCGTTATCGTGGCAGCATGACCAACGACAGCCGGGCGACGAGAGAACGTGGGAAGCAGCGCAAGTCGCTCCTCCTCGAGGCGACGATCCGCGTGATGGCCGAGCGTGGTCTGGCAGGCGTCACTCATCGCGCCGTCGCCGCGGAAGCGGGAGTGTCGGTGTCTTCGACGACCTACTTCTTCGACTCGTTGGACGACATGGTGGGTGAGGCGGTCAGTGAGGCGCTCGCCGGTGAGATGGAACGACTTGCCGTCTTTCGTGAGCGGGTGCAGTCGCGGCGCCATGACGGCTCCGCGATCATCGACGAGTTCACTGAATACCTGCGCGGCGATCGGGACGCGAGCACCATCGCGCAGTTCGAGGTCTACCTCTTCGCTTCCCGGCGGCCCGAGCTTCAGGCTCGCGTCGCCGGGATCATTCGCATGACGCGCACGCTCGCGCACGAGGTTCTCGCCGCAGCAGGACTTCATGACGAGCGTGCCGCAGGGGCGGCTCTTGCCATGATCGACGGGTTCGCTCTGCATCGGCTCGCTGACCCCCATCCTGACCACTTCGAGATCGTCGCCCGGGCACTCCGTGCGCTCCTGGCGGGCTTCGCGACGCTGCCGTTCACGGAGAGTCACGCGCTACAAGATACCTCTCTGATGGGACATGCGTCCAAGGATTCCTCCACTTAGGGGGATCATGTAACAACGAAGTTACACTGTTGTAATATTCAACGGTACATATGTACTGAAAACTGAGTCTCTCAGAGCCCGGCATCCGTTCGGGCTGCGTGGAGGAGAACACATGGTGAAGGCGACGCTGCGCGATCACGGAACGCGGATCGCGGCCAGGACGATGAGCAGAGCGCCCCAAGCGGTGGTGCGTCGGCTCCAGGGGCGACCTCATATCGTCGACGGCCAGGAGCTCGACCCGATGACGCACGTGGCACTACGGATGCTCAACGGCGGTCCGGCGGCGACCTTCGAACGGTTCCCGCTCGACAAGGCTCGTGAGTTCATCGAAGTCGATGCCTGGACGTTCGCCGGCCGTAACCGCGGTCTGAGTCGCGATCACATCTCGATTCCGACGCGCGACGGGAGCGTGCGCGCGCACGTCTACTCGCCGCGACGTAGCGCCCTGACGACCCCGCCCGGTGTCCTCGTGTACTTCCACGGCGGAGGCTGGGTGGTCGGCTCTCTCGACACCGCCGACTCGGTGTGCGCGACGATCGCGAAGACGACGGGACTGGTCGTCGTCTCCGTCGACTATCGCCTTGCTCCGGAGAATCCCTTTCCGTGCGGCATCGACGACAGTGTCGACGCGTTCCGATGGGTTCGCGATCACGCGTCGTCGTTCGGCTCCGATGCTCGGCACGTGGCCGTGGGTGGCGAGAGCGCTGGCGGCAACATCTCCGCGGTCGTCTCGCTCGACACCCGCGATGACCCGGAAGGCGGTCCGGCGTTCCAACTGCTGTTCATGCCGGTCACCGACCTGAGTGGAAAGTCGAACTCGTACCTGTTGTTCGGCGAGGGCTACTTCCTGACCGAGGCGCAGATGGACTGGTACGCCGACCACTATCTCTCCGGCGGCGGATCTCCGACGGATCCGCGCGTCTCTCCGCTTCTTGCGAACGACCTCGCCGGCGTCGCGCCCGCCTACGTCGCCGTGTCCGGATTCGACCCACTACGCGACGAGGGCCTCGCCTACGCGAATCGGCTGCAGCAGGCCGGCGTCCCGGTCGAGACGGTGGTGCATTCCGGTCAGATCCACGGCTTCGTCAACGCGTGCCTCGTCAGCAGCGCGGCGCGTGACGCGGTGGTGGGCGCTGGGCGAGCTGTCCTCAAGGGACTCCAGGGCGTAGCGGCCCCGGTCGCCGCCTTGGGTGAGCCGCGGTGAGATCGCGGTCGAAGGTCGTGCTCGCGGCTGCGCTCCCCACCGTTCCGGGCCACCCGCGCGCCCGGACCCGTCGCATCTTCGCGCACGGGATCACTCAGCCCCAAGGCGCCCGCCGGCGGTAGCCTCGATTCATGTCATCGTCCGCACCGACCGCTGCGACGCTCTGGGAGCCGCTCGACCCGCGCGCCACGGCCGGCCTCGTGGCGGCCGTGCCGACGCGCTGGTGGCTCTCGGGTGGCGCAGCCCTGGATCGCTGGCTCGGTGGCACGTCCGGGACCGGCCGAACACCGATGTGAGCACCACCTCGTCGGTGCTGTCCCCACTCGTGGCGGGGCTCCCGGACGGCTTCACCGCGTGGGTGCCCGACGGCGAGGATGCGGTCATCCCCTGGGAGGAGGCGACCGCCGACGCTGATCTGCAACCGGTGCGCATCCGGAACGAGCGCACCGGCGCGAGGGTGCTGCAGGTCAACGTCGAGGACGGCACCGAGTCCGCGTGGCTGTACCGACGCGATCCGCGGCTGCAACTGTCGTGGGATCGCGCCGTGCTCGACGTCGACGGGATCCCCACCGGCGCCCCCGAGGTCCAGCCTGCACGACGCCAATGCCCGGTTCGAGATGCCCGCAGCGACGGGGAAGCGAGGGCGCCCGTTCAGCACGGCGAGCTATCAGAGCGCACCGGTCCAGGCGTCCAAGCACGCCGAACAGCTTCCGGCCGACGCGTTCGAGCAGGTGTCTTGGCGGCAAGGTTCCAAAGGGATCATGACCAGTGGGTTCGCCGTTCCGCTACCTCGATAAACAATCGATCGCGTCGACGCTCGAGCAGCTGCAGGCGCAGGTCGACGAGTTCGACCGGATCTACAACACCGAACGCCCACATCAGGGACTGCCCGGCGATGTCACCCCGCAGCAAGCCTGGGACATGACGTCGGTGGCCGAGCCACCCCGACCGCTCGTTCCTGCCTATCCGTCTCCTTCGCCGGTCGCGGCTGGGGGCGCGCCGCTGCCAGATAACACCCGCCGCGTCACCGTCAGCGGCGGGATCAAGGTCAAAGGCATCAAGTTCCAGATCGGCAGCCACCTCGCCGGTACACTCCTCACCATCGTCGGCGATGGGCGCGGGCCACCCCACGCCTCGCAATAAGGTCGCGGATCGGTTCCCGCTCTTCGCGAACTCCCGCCCCTTCTACGATGCGAACGACTTCCTGACCAGCCGCGGCGAACCGCCTTTCGATTGGTCCGTCGCCTAGGGTTCATGAGCGCGACTCCTGGACATGAAAGAGGCGGCGACTGCGCCGGACCGAGAAAACCTGGGTGGGGAGGTGCCGGGGGGGGCCGCCCGGGGGTGTGTTGGTGTGGTCCGGCGACAGCGGGGGGGG
>JBQGOU010000011.1:0-23201 GCA_052086865.1 Cellulomonadaceae bacterium | reverse complement strand
GCGACTCGGAGATTTCGCGTTGGAGGCCGGTCACGAAGTCGGTGTAGGACTCGTCGGTGACGACAGTCAGCTCGTTGATGTCGTGCACCGTGACGGGGTTGTCCATCCGCTCGCCGTGCTGGTCGACGGCCAGCCGCAGCCCGCGCCCGATCTCTTGACGACGGGAGACGGTGTTGTCGCTCTTCTTGAGCATGCCCATGACGAACACGTTGGGGTTGTCCCAGCCCTCGCGCAGTGCCGAGTGGGAGAAGATGAACCGGACGGGTTCGGCGAACGACAGCAGGCGTTCCTTGTCTTTGAGGATCAGGTCGTAGGCGTCGGTGTCGGTGGACTGGCCTTTGTCGTCGCCCCGGCCGGAGACCTTGCCGTCGATCTGGTGCTTGGTCTTCTTGTCGATGGAGAAGTAGCCCTCGTGTACCCGGCGCACGTCGTCGCGGCGCAGGTAGGTCTGGTACTCCTCGGTCGCCTGGTCGATAGCGAGCTCGCCGAGCACCTCATCGCGGATCGCGGCGTACTCCTCCTCGAACATGCGCGCGTAGTCGCCGAGGGAGTCCTCGCGGCTGTAGTCGCGGTACTTCGCGACCTCATCGATGAAGAACAGCGAAAGCACCTTGACGCCCTGGCTGAACAGCTCGCGCTCCTTATCCAGATGGGCGCGGACGACCTCGCGAATCTGGATGCGTCGCTTGGTCTCCTCGGTAACATCCCGGTCAGCAAGCTGCCCCGCTACGACCACGTCGCCGTTACTCAGCTCGATCACATCGCGGTTGGCGTCCACCTCGGTGACGAACAGGTCTTTGTACGCCTCGATCCCGTTCGACACGGCATGCAGGTTCGAGCCCATGTCGAGGCGCTTGACCTGCCGTTTGATGCCCGAAGCCGTCTGCACCTCGATCTCGACCCGCGCCCGAGGCTTGGCACCCTTCGCGATCTCGATGGCGTCCAGGTACAGGTACGCGGTCGACCCGGCGAGTCCCTTCACGGTGATGCCCCGCACGGCGATTTTCTTCACGAGCTTCTGGTTGTAGGCATCCAGCGCGTCGAGTCGGTGCACCTTGGTGTGATCGACCTTGTGCGTGGCCGAGTACCGCAGCAGCATCAACGCGTTGAACTCCGCCAGCGCCTTGAGCGACTTGTCGGCGCCGATCTTCTGCGGCTCATCGATGATCACGATCGGGCGGTTGGCCTTAATCACGTCGATCGGACGACGCGACTGGAAGTCATCGAGCTCGTCGTAGATGCGGCGCTGATCCTTGCCGGTGGCGTTGAACGCCTGGATGTTGATGATCATCACCTGCACCCCGGCATCCGAGCTGAACCGCTCCAACTCGTGCAGCTGGGATGAGTTGTAGATGAACGAGCGCGGCTTGGTGCCGTAGAGCTGCTGAAAGTGCTCGGCAGTCACGTCGAACGACTTCTTCACGCCCTCGCGGATCGCGACCGACGGCACCACGATGATGTACTTCGACCAGCCGTACCGCTTGTGCAGCTCCATGATCGTCTTGATGTAGACGTAGGTCTTACCCGTGCCCGTCTCCATCTCCACGTCAAGGTTCGGTGCGCCGGGAGCGGCGGCACTGGAGGCGAGCTTGGCCGACAGCGGGAGGTTCCGTGACCGCTGCACTGCGTGCACGTTCTCCAGCAGTTGCGCTCCCGACAGGACGATCTCAGCGTTGCGCAGGCCGGCGTCCGAGCGCTCCTCGGCCTCGAACAGTGCCGGGGCGGTCACGGGGCGGACCTTGCCGGGGTCGATCCGGTAGGACATGCCGTCATGCTTCGGCTGCCCGGCGAAGGTCTCGACGACGGCATCGACGGCATCGGTCTGGTACTGCTGGACCTTGAACTGGAGCTTCATCGAGTGTCTTTCTTTCTGCAATCGGCGCTGTTCGTCGTCGCTGCTAGAAGGTTGCGGGCGGCGGGGATGCGTGTGTTCACGCTGATCCCGACCCTCTAGCGGTACCGCCGGCGTCGTCATCCTTCTTGCGTGAGGGCTCGGACTGTGCGCCTTCGTCGCCTGCGTAAGAAAGCTCCCATCGTGGCTTCGTGCGGGTGCCGCGGTTGACGATGACGCCGTGGCGGCGCAGCTTGGTCAGGAGGTTCGTGATCTTGGTTGCCTTCTGCTGCTCGGTGAGCGCTTCGCTGAGCGCTGGCCGGAGCAGCGCCTCCACATCGCCGCGGTCTGCGTGTCCCTGCGCGCGGAGGAAGTCGGTCAGCAGGGCGGCGTAGTGAGCGTCCGCCTGGGGCCGGGTGCGGATGTAGTCGGCCATCGCCCCGGTCGCCGCTGCAACGCGAGGAGTGATCCGGCGGTGGGGTCTACGGCCCTCGATCAAGCCGACTCTCCGCAGATGGCGGGCGGCCTTCTCGCTGATGTCGAGTCCCTTCTGCACCCGATCCAGCGCAAGCACGTCTTCGAGGGGAAGATCGGTTCGGACCATGAGCAGCTGGGAGTAGGACTCGTCGATCACCGCGCCCGGGATGGTGAGCTTCACCTCGCCAGCGGTGCTGAGGTCGTAGTCGGGCAGCGGCAGGAAGCGACGGACCTGGTCTTGCACCATGCGGTGGATTCCGTAGCCCATCTGGTCGATGAGGTTTAGCTCCGTCATCGCCTCCACGAGGAACGGGTTGCGATACTGCCGTGGGGTGCGCTCGTCCAGGGCGTAGTCATCGGGTGCGCCGTCGAAGAACTCGCCCACGCTTTCGAACACGATGCGGTCGGCATGCTCGGTGACGATGATCCGAGAGTTTCGCGTGTAGTCCTGGTGCGCGATGCAGTTGTAGAGCGCTTCGAGCAGGCTGCGTTCGTCGTACTTGCTGATCTCTCGATAGATCAACTCATCTGGCGGAAGGAGCCGGAGCTGCACGTTGCGGATGCGCTTCGCGAGCGCCGTGGTGTTCAGCAGGAACGGCAGTCTGAAGTGCTCGTTCGCCCGCTGCTCGCCAACGAGCTTCCAGGTCATCTGGGCAGGGTGCGGAGTCAACAGGTGCGTTGAGGTGTCGGCACCGAGCAGAACGAGCGCGGCTCGCGTGATCTGACCACCGCGGGTCAACCTCGCCTTGGCCAAGAACGTCGCGTCATCCCATGAGTCGATGTCAGCGGCAGGGATACGAGAGGCGTAGCGCTCGGCGAACCCCTGACGTGCGCGTGCGATCGCCGCTGGATCGAGGTGAGCGAGCGTGGCGTCAGGAACCACGACCGCCGACCAGTCAGCGCCGATGGTCTGCCGCCGAATCTCGTCCAACTTGTCGAGCGAGAGCGGCACCAGGCTCTCACCGGCACGGGCGCGGTAGTCACCCTTCCACGAGATCGGGATGCCGCGAGGCGCAGCCGGCACCTCCAGAAGCACCACGCGCTTGCCCGAGTGCATGACCTCGTAGACCTCACGGACAGTCAGCCCTTGGTCGATCGACTGATGGATGTGGTGCTTCAACGTCTGGCGCTGCTGCACCTCGATGAGATGCGTCGTTCCGACAACCTGCCGAGCGTTCGAGACCCCGAAGACAAGCCACCCCGACGCGAGTCCACGCAGGTTCGCCTCGTTGCTCAGCGCCGAGACGTACTCACCTGTCTTGTCCGCAGAGAACTGCCGCGCAGCCTCCTTGAACTCGACAACCTCGTTCTCCCAACCGGCCAACAGCCGGTCGAGGAGCTCGGTGAGTTCGTCGTTCGTAAGGGTCATGTCGTTCCTCAGATAGCCCTTACCTCAGTCGCGGGCGACACCTCACGGAACACCTGCTCGGCGTTGATACGTGCAGCGTCGGTGGCGAAGCCTGAATCCAGGAAGACAGCCCGTAGAGGCTGCCGCCTCGCGACCTCACTGATGATGGTCGGATTGATGTCCCCGGAGAAGCAGGCGACGAGGGCTCCCTCGGCCACCGAAAGGATTTCACGGCCATCAACTTGTTCGACGACGACGGGTTCGCTCAGGTCCAAAGCCCAGTCGATCAGCACTTGGAACAGCAGGTCGTACGCGTCACGATCCGATCGGACGCTGTTGATCGCTCCGGACAGCATGTCCTGCGAGAGGCCGTCGGGGACCGCCAGAGTGTCGACCAAGTTCGAGCTGTCAACTCGCAGCACGCGGAAGCCGCTATCCACCAGCAGGTCACCCGCAAACCTCTCGTGAGCGAGCCGCATTCGCTGCTTGGTGATCTCAGCAACGGTCGCCGGACGCCCGAGGTGCGTGAGGTGCCGGATCGCATTCGTGGTGATCTGCTTCGCAGCCCCCTTGGCCGTCTTGAGAGACTCGTTCAAGTCCTCAGCAACCTGGATTCCGATGAAACGGCATGACATCGACTCAGCGCCGTTGAGTTCGAGAACGGCCTGCATCGCCGATCCGGAACCCGCGAACATGTCGAGCACGATGTCATCGCCAGACACGCCGACTGCGCGATAGATGTCCCGAAGCAGGAACTCGTCCTTGGGGTTCGTGAAGACCTTCTCGCCGAACAAAGTCGCGAGCCGCTTCGAGGCCGCGCGGCCATCGACGTAACGGATGCTCGTGAGGCTCTGATACTCGGTGTTCGCGAGGTACGTCTTGAGGTTCGGGACCGTGGTGTGATCGGGGCCGAAATGGACCCGTCCCTCAGCGATTTTGGCTTCGAGAGAGTTCCTCGGCGACACCCAACCACGTGACGGGCGCTTGACGTTCTGGCCCGTTACCGGATGCTGGATATCGTAGACGTACTGACCATCGTTTGGTCCGGAGATGTTGTCCGGGAAGTAGATTCCGCGCTCGTCCATCCAGGTGTAGTGCTTGCTAGCCGACACTGGGTCGCTCGCAGGGAACCTGCTTATACCACGCCTTTGCCTCTGCGTTGATAGCAGCCCAGTCGTCGCCGTGCTTCCTCCGGAACCCGTCGAAGGCAGCGTAAATCTTGTCGAGTCCGCCCTTCTTCTCAACCCAGTCACCGGCGTTGGCCTGCCGGTTTTTCACAAAGAAGACGATGTACTCATGCTGGATTGAGACGTACGCCTGATCGTTCTTGCTGCTGTTCTTCAGCACGATCTCTCCGACGTACGACGCGTCGCCAAGCACCTCCTCACCCAAGCGCACGAGACTGGCGTGTTCGTTCTCGTCAATCGACACAACAAGCACGCCGTCGTCGGTCAGTAGGTTCCTGGCCAGCTTGAGCCGCGGGTACATCATGCTCAGCCAGTCAGAGTGGAAGCGACCGTTCGCCTCGGAGTTCGCAACCAGGCGCTCGCCGCTCTCCAGGCTTTGGCCTGAGCGGGCGAGGTACTCGGCACTCGACTCGGCGAAGTCATCGTCGTAGACGAAGTCGTTTCCCGTGTTGTACGGCGGGTCGATGTAGATCAGTTTGACCTTGCCGAGATACGACTCCTGAAGGAGCTTGAGGGCCTCCAGGTTGTCGCCTTCGATGAACAGGTTTCTCGTGGTGTCGAAGTTCACCGACTCCTCGCGAACGGGACGCAAAGCCTTGGCGATCGGTGCGTTGGCGGTGAAGGCAGCGGCACGCTTGCCGGGCCAATCGAGCCGGTAGCGCTCTTGCGGCCCCTCAACGATGTGGTCGGAGAGTTCCTGCCGGAGCAGATCAAAGTCAACGGCGAGGGTCACGTTGCCCTCCGCATCCCGAGATTCGGTGATGACCTGCGGGAACAGGTCGGCGATCCGCTCGATGTTGCGAGCGGTGAGGTCGGGCGTATGTAGGGTGCGCTTCTCCATCACGCACCACCGACCAGCGAGCGACGGTCATATGGTCTTGACCTCAGTGTGTGGCGAGCGTTCACTGAACACCTGCCCGACGTTGATGCGCTCCGCATCGTCCGCGAAGTCTTCGTCGAGGAACACGACACGAAGCGGCTGACGCTCCGCGATGGCCGCGGCAGCCCGAGAGAGAGAGAGAGAGAGGAATCGCGCGCCTCACGCGGACGCGTGCACAGAATCAACGCACCCTCCTCAACGTCGTACACCTCGAAGCCATCGATAGTCTCCTTCTTGATCGGCATCGTGAGTTCCAAGCCCGACGCCAAAAGCACCTGGAACAAGAGGTCTTCTCCTGAACGATCAGGCCTGACACTGGACGAGAGTGCTTCGAGCGTCAGTTGATCGCTGGACTCCGCCGAGCGGAGGACATCAGTCATGTTGGTTGCATCAACCTTGAGGACGCGGAATCCCGCGTCCAGGCTGCCGCTCGCGGTTCCCTTCTCGGACAGTCGGGCGCCCGCCCTGCGAATCCGTTCCTTGGCTATCTCCGCGATGGTTGTGAGGTCTGACTTCGCTGCCTCCGTGTGTGGTTCGCACGGCTCAGGGAGCTGCACAAGGATGAACTTGCGGTTGCCGCCATCCTCCGCGTTTTGCTGGATAACAGCATCAGCAGTGCTTCCTGATCCGGCGAAGAAGTCCAAAACGATCGCGTCCGTGTCTGCGATCAAGGAGAGCACGCGTCGAACGAGTTTCGTCGGCTTCGGAGTGTCAAAGATGGTGGCGCCGAAGAGTTCCTTTATCTCGGCGTTGGCCTGCCGAGTGGTACCTGCGACATCTCCCAACCATACGGTCTCGGGTGTTCGGCCCTCCTGGTCTGCCAGGTATATCTTGCGGACAAGTCGCGTTCCGGAATCCTTGAAGACGATCTCTCCGGACTCAATCTTCTGCTGAACAGATGCCTCACTCCACCGCCAGCCATTGTCGGGTGGGTCGATCACTGCTCCTGACGGCGAGACGACTGGATAGCGAAGGGAAGGGCGGGGGCTCGGGCTGCGCACATCCCCGGCCCGCCAGGGTCCGCGTGGGTCATCGTCTGGATTCGAGTACGCACGATTGTCCGAGCTCGTGCGAGGCAGACGGAAGCCGGGAAGTTCGTTGCTGCGACGGAACAGCACTAGGTAGTTGTGGTGGCGTGAGAAGTAGGTTTCGTCGTTCTTGCTCTGCTCCGTGTGCTTCCAGATGATTCTGGCGACGAAGTTGCTCTCCCCGAAGACCTCTCGCCCCACAGTGTCGAGCGCACTTCCCTCATTGTCGTCGATGGCGACGCAGATGAGCCCGTCGGGGGTCAGGAGATTGCGCGCCAGTCGGAGACGCGGGTACATCATGTCCAGCCAGTCGGAATGAAAGCGTCCGCTTGACTCTAGGTTGGTCATCAGCCGAACACCCGCGGCATCAGCCTGTCCGGAGCGTTCCAGGTACTCGTCGTTGCTGGCCGCAAAGTCGTCTGGATACGTGAACCGATCAGACCCCGTGTTGTATGGAGGATCGATGAAGATCAACTTCACTTTCCCGAGGTAGGACTCCTGGAGCAGCTTGAGTGCGTCCAGGTTGTCGCCTTCGATGAAAAGGTTCTTCGTGGTGTCAAAGTCAACTGACTCCTCGCGAACGGGACGCAGGGTCTTCGCGATCGGCGCGTTGGCCGCGAAGGCAGCGGCACGCTTGCCGGGCCAGTCGAGCCGGTACCGCTCTTGTGGCCCTTCGACGATGTGGTCGCTGAATTCCTGGCGCAGCAGGTCGAAGTCGACCGCACGCTCGGGGTTGCCGTCGGCGTCAGAGCTCTCGGTGACGACGTTGGGGAACAGATCAGCGATCTTGTCGATGTTGGCCCGCGTGAGGTCGGGCGATGTCATGCGTAGTCTCTCCACGGGTTACCTCTGCTGTTCCAGTTCGTGTTGCTTCGTCTTGAGTGTGCGGCGGAGCTCGACCTTGCGGTTGAGCTGTGGCTCGGTACGGAGCTTGCGCTCCAAGGACGCGACCTCGCGTTCGAGCTTGCGCACCGTGGCCAGTCTGTCGGCGACGTCTGACATCTCCTCGCCCGGGCGCGCTGTGATCGGGGTCAGCGGTTGCAGGAGCGCAGCGTAGAGCGCCGGCAAGGTGATCGCCGTCGGCAGGGCTTGCCGCAGGGTGTCCTCTGGCTGCCAACCGGTCGAGTAGTAAGGGCTGAGCTTCGGCGTTCCGGCCCCGAGCTGCTTGTGCGCCGCGACCATCCGAGCCTCGGGCTGATCGGCGCGGTGGCGCGCGATCTCGAAGATAATCGGGAACGGAATGGCCTTGTCGATGGCGCCCAGGACGGCTTCGCTGACGTCGTCAGTCTTGGCGTCGATCGTGAAGACCTGTATCTCCGGCACCGTCGGCACTCCGGACAGGTTGATCGTGGCCTCGGCGAGTTTGTAAGCCCAGGTGATGCGTTGGACTTCGGCGATGAACTTCTCACGGATTGCGGTACTGACGGTGCCGTGCTCGTAGAACTTCTCTTTGGGCACTCGTCTGCCGAACTTCGCTGCCTCGGGCCACCGGTAGAGGACGTCAGTCATCGGCGCCGCCCTCGGTGGGGTCTACGACGGCGATGAACGCGGTCAGCTCGAAGTCATCGAGTCCCGCGATGGTGTGGGTGAGGGCGGTGGTGCCGCCGCCGGTGAAGAGGCTGTCGATGTCGCGTTCCTCGGTGACGTCGATCATGGAGTGGATCGCGTCGGTGAGGAGCGCCGAGTACTTCCCCATCTGCGCGCCTTCGCCGGTCGCGGCATTGAACACGCCGACGACATCGGTGACCGGCTCTTCATAGGGTCGGCAGCCGGCGCGCAGCAGGTCGAGGAGGTGTTTGGCTTCGGTGTGGTTCGCGATGACCTCGCCCTGGTCGTCGAGGTAGACGAGGTAGTGCGGGTGGAGCCGGTTGCCTCGGTTGATGTGTTCGTCTGCGGTGAGGTTTCGCAGGGCGAAGATGACGCCCGATCGTAGCCCCTTGCTGGGGTCGGCTGGAATCACAGCGTGGAGGCCGCGGGGTGCGGTGTCGAGGTCGCCGTGTTCCTTGATGTAACCGAGCAGGTCCATGCGGAAGTCGTTGAGCCCGAGATCGGTGATCGACACCCCGGTACGGACATCTTCGAGCTCGATGACCTCATCTTGCAGTTTGCGGAGCTGTTCCTTGCGGAAGGCGGCGTCGGAGTCTTCGAGGGTGAGGACGTTGTCGTCGGCGGTGCTGGCCAGGTCGGCGATGACCATGCGGTTCTCGACGCGCTCCTTGAGGTTGATGTACTCGTCGAGGGAGATGTCGGGCCAGAAGTTCACAAGCTGAATCTGACTGTTCGTGGAGCCGATGCGGTCGATGCGCCCGAAGCGCTGGATGATGCGCACGGGGTTCCAGTGGATGTCGTAGTTGATCAGGTAGTCGCAGTCCTGGAGGTTCTGGCCCTCGCTGATCACGTCAGTGCCGATGAGCACGTCCAGCTCGCGCGTCTCGCGGGGCATCGTGAGGTTGCGCTGCTTGGAGCGGGGCGAGAACAACGACATGACTTGCTGGAAGTCGAAACCCGTGCCGAGGGTTGTCTTCGCTCCGTGGCTACCGCCGGTGATCACGGCCGTGTCCAGTCCGGCGGCTGCGAGGGTGGGCGCCAGCTCTCGGTAGAGGTAGTTGGCGGTGTCGGCGAAGGCGGAGAACACGAGCACCTTGCGGTTGCCGTCATTGATGGGGTGCCGAGCCTTGTCCTCGATGAGTTGCTTGAGTTTGCGGAGCTTGAGGTCATGGGCCGGGGTGACCTTGCGCATCTCGTCGAGGAGTTCCCGCAGGGTCTCGCGGTCGTTCCACAGGTCGCGCTGCCAGGACTCGATGTCGAGGTCGTCGAGGTCGATCTTGATCTTCTCCCCGAAGGACAGCGCTTCGATGTTCGCGTCGTCTTCGTCATCGACATCGAAGTCGAGCCCCGCGAGCTCGGGGCTCAGATCGGCGAGGTTGCCCGCGTGGTTGCTGATGCGTCCGAGTGTGTGGATGACGGAGCCTTCGATCTTCGCCAGGGTGAGGCGGAAGGCATCGACCGAGCTCTCCAAGCGCTTGAGCAGGTTGACGGTCATGAGCTTCTTCAAGCCCTGCTCACGACCGGCCTGCCCGAGGTTGGATCGGGCGCTCCCGGCGGTGACGTTGTAGAGGTCTTCGTACTTGGCGCGCCGGCTCGGGAACACGTAAGCGAGGGGGGTGTAGACGGCGAGGGTCAGCGCCTGGAGCTGCTCGAAGATGTCGTTGAAGCCGGGCACGTCCGGGCGGTCTGTGAGCGGCTCGCGGATGGACAGCGGAGGGCGTCGTTCCGGGAAGGCGCCGATCTCGGTGGTGTCATAGAACGCTTGGATGTGCTTGCGCGAACGCGCGATGGTGACGGAGTCCAGTAACTCGAAGAAGTCGAAGTCGAGCATCTGGAGGATGCGGTCGGTGGTGCGGTGCTCGGGGTCGAGCTTGGACCACTCGTTGAACACACGCTGCGCGTCGGAGAACACCTTCTCGACCGTCGTGGACAGGCTCAGGTGCTGCGCGAGGTTCTCTGACTCGCCCTCGTAGGCGAGCTGGAGCTGGTTCTTGAGGTCGTTGAACCGGTTGTTCACCGGGGTGGCCGAGAGCATCAGCACCTTGGTCTTCACGCCCTCGCGGATGACCTGGCGCATGAGGCGCTGGTAGCGCGACTCCTTCTCCTCCGCGTAGTCAGCGTTGCGGAAGTTGTGGGACTCGTCGATCACCACGAGGTCATAGTTGCCCCAGTTGATCCGATCCAGCCGCAGGCCGAGCGACTCACCCTTGGTGCGGGAGAGATCGGTGTGGGCAAGCACGTCGTAGTTGAACCGGTCGGAAGCGAAAATGTTGGTCGTGAGGTTGGCGTTGTAGTTCGTCCAGTTCTCAGCGAGCTTCTTCGGGCACAGCACCAGCACCGACTTGTTGCGCAGCTCGTAGTACTTGATGACCGCGAGCGCGGTGAACGTCTTACCGAGGCCGACGGAGTCGGCGAGGATGCAGCCGTTGTAGGTCTCCAACTTGTTGATAATGCCGGTGGCCGCGTCGCGCTGGAAGTTGTAGAGGCTCTGCCAGACCTGCGTCTCCTGATACCCAGTGCGGTCGTTCGGCAGCACGTCCTCGTTGATGTCGTCGAGGAACTCTGCGAACAGGTTGTAGAGGATCAGGAAGTAGATGCGTGCCGGGGAGTTCTCGGTGTACACGCTGGCGATGTGGTCGTGGACGGCCTGGGTGACATCGCTGACCTGATCGGGGTTGCTCCAAATCTGGTCGAACAGCTGCATGTACTGCTCGGTCATCGGAGCTTCGTCGAGCCGGTTCACGAAGCTCGACACGGCGTTGCCGCGTTCGTAGCCGAGATCGGCGGTGGTGAACCCCTGGAGCTGGGTGTAGGCAACCTTGTCATCGATGACCGCGAACTGCTGCATCGGGTTCCCCGTGGCGTTCGAGCGGAAGGTGACTATGCGGCGAACCCAGTCCGCGCACTCCCGGGCGATCGCGCGCTGGGTGAGCTTGTTGCGCAGCCTGATCTCGAAGTCGGACCCCGCCAGGCTCGACTCGGCCTGCCCGCCGGGGATGAAGAACTCACGCCGTTCCTTGCGAAGCTTGTCCGTCACCTTCTCGGTCACGAACGACGGCGATGTGAATATGAACTCCAGCTCGGAGACCTTCTCCAGTTCCTTGCGAAGCGCCTCGAACGCGAAGATGGAGAACGTTGATGCGGCGATGCGCACCTTCGAGCCCGGCGCAATCTCGGCCTTGAGATCGTCACCCAGCAGGTCGGAGACGTTGTTGATGATCCGCACGCGACTACCCGGCGTCCCCGTCGTGAGCCGAGGCCGAGGCTCCGCCACGTCGCACCCAGTCGTCGATCTCGCTGGCTTGGAACTTCCAGAGGCGTCCGACCTTGTGGGCTGGCATGGCCTTCTCGGCGATCCAGGTGTAGACGGTATCCTTGGTGACCCCGAGGTGGGCGGCGATGTCGTCTGCGGACAGCCAAGGCTCAACCACGTTGGCCCTCCCTCGCTCCTTGGCCAGACAGGCCAGCAGTCGGAAGCCTACCGGAGAGGTGCCGTTTGAGGTGGGTTTCTCCGGGTGTGGTGGGCCAAGCTCGGTCTCGGGCGGGTGTTGGACCGCATGGCTGACGACCCCTGAGGCGCGGCGGATTGCAGAGCAGAAGGACCGTTCACCCGTCCCGTGACTCCTTCGACGTCAACCTGGATCGCCTCTTGCAGAGCAAGGTGGCGCTCAAGGACGCCGTCGTCGTACCCGAAGAAGTCGGACAAGAAGAACTCGAGCAGTCGCTTGGTTTGAGGTAGCGCCACAACCCCACATCGACAGCACCGTCGCACCAGGAGTCCACCCGTCCATGCCCTCCCAGATCGCCTGGCTCGACGCCTCGGCCGCCGAGCAGCGCCGGATGCGCGAGATCATCAACCTGTTCACCGAGCGGGCCAGCCTCGACGACCTCGGGCTCGGGCAGGTGCGGGACGCCGTGGCCGACGGGCTGTTCCCCGGCACCTCGACGCTGCTGACCCGCGCCCGCTACGCCCTGTTCATCCCGTGGTGCTACCAGGAGGCAGCACATCATCGGAACGTCGCGGCGCGGCCCACCCAGGCGGACCGGCTCGAGCGCGACGTGATCGAGGCACTGCGGGGCACCGGCGAGCGCGGACTGATCGGTGCCCAGGCGGGCCGAGCCGTCAAGAACCTGCCCTCCGTCCTTTACTGGTCCTTCCTGCGGCACTACCGGCTCCTGACCGATCCGACCCTGGACCGGCCGGACGCCGCTGAGGGCCTGGCGCCGACGACTCTCGGCGGAGCCGAAGTCGGCGTCTGGACCTCCTCCCTCCCGGAGGCCCCGGCAGATTTCCCTCAGCACGTGCCGGGCGGCTTCGCCATGACTCGCGACGAGGCCTCGTGGCTGCAGGAACGGGTGCTGCAGAGCGCACCGGACACGCTGTTCGCCCACCTCGTCCTCGACCGGCCGTTGGCCGACTCGTCCTTCCCCTGGGAGGACCCTGCCGCACTCACCTCTCGCGGACTCGCGGGCGAGCTGCTCCGAGACGCCAAGCACTTCTCGGTCGTCATGCACGGCGCCCAGCTGCTCTACAACCTGCTGCTCGCCGAGCGCTACGAGCAGCGCGGCTTCACAGGCATCAGTATCTCGGTCGAGTCCTATCGCGGGGCGCTCGAGAACTGGCAGCAGGTCGAGCTCCCCTCGCTCGACCTCCATGCGTGGGAGGTGGACGGGCTCCTCACCCGGTGCGACGTGATCCGCGGAGCGCTCATCGGCCCGCTAGCTGTACTTCCCCGGCCGGTGGCGCGCCGCGATGGTCCTCGCCCGAGCGCTGCGCAACCTGTTCAACAGACCGGAGAGCGTCACGCTGCTAACCACGCTCTATGGAGACGAACGGCCGTACTGGCAGAGCGTGCTCGAGTACTGCGCGAACGGGAGCCTGCAAGCGGTTCTGGACGAGTACCTGTTCCAGCTGCACAGCGAGAGCGGCAGCGCCGACCTCGACGACGGCGGCCTGCTCGACATCGCGTCCCACGCCGACGACGCGATGACCCTGGCGCGCGACGACCAGGCGATCCCCGCTCTCGGCGCGGTTCGCGCTGCGCTACGACGACATCAGTGCGACGACTGACAACGAGAAGTCCGGGGTGGGCCCGAGGCACGGCCACAAGGTCCCACCGGAAAGCGAGCACGCCCAGCTACGATCGCCACGTCCCATCCGTTCAGGAGGCCCCAGTGACGATGACTTCCCCCAGCAGCAGTCCCAGTGCCGTCGTCTCGCCGGGAACGAGCGAATCTCCTGGACCGCCGGCGGCTGAACCGACAACGTCGAGGGCCCTGGGCCGCCTCGTCGCTTCCGAGAACTCGGCAAGCGACCTTCTCGCCCTGCTGATCGAGCTCGACGACCGTCCTGTAGCCAGCACATTCGGGCTAGGGGCCGATCAGAGCTACAACGCGGTTCGGGAGTGGGCTACTGGCGCGGGACGGATTGACGTCATGATCACTGATCACGCAGCCGAAAAGCCGGTAGCCGCCATCGAGATGAAGGGTGCATCGTCCATTCACGGCGACCAGCTGGAACGCTACGAGAATTGGGCGAAGAGCCGACCCACCCCACCGAAACTGGTGTTTTGCGCCTTCGATGCTGACGAGGACGACCTGAGCGAGGGGTGGAACCGCATGCGGCTGCGTGACGTGTACGCGCCCTGGCAGCATTCCGAGCATCACCACGCCGCGTGGCTCGCCACCGAGATCGTCGCGCTCATGGATAGGTGGGACCACGAGGCAGAGGGACCTATGGGGATGCGGACCGGCTACTACGTTCCCGATATCGCGACCAAGCGCATGGCTCGGGAATTACGTGATCGCGTCGATCGGACCGGTCGGCTCTCTGGGGCGTACGCAACCCGGGACAACGGCGGCAGCCCGATGGCAGTTGTCTGGATCGCTCATCCTCATGACGACCAAGACTCCAGCGTGTCAGTCGGAGTCGACCTAAGAAGTCCCACGCGGCGCTCGCATGGATCGATCTGGAAGCTACGGCCCTTCCTCGAGGTCGAACGCACTGAACAGCGTGGGCTCGCCGAGTCCCAGGAACTCGCCTCACGGCTCGCGCATGGCATTCGCGACGTGATGAGCTTCTCGTCACTGCACAGTGAACTCGTCGGGAGGGGTCTGGGCAAGGTGGCCGAGTCACTGTCTGGGGGGCGGCACAACGGATTCAAGGCAGGTGGCGCATTCGGCAGCGACAAGGGTCTGCGTCTGGCGACCATCCTCGATCTCGACACATCGGAACTCACCCGATGCGAGATCAGCGACCTGGTGCTGACGATCCTCGGGACTCTCCACGATGCCGCGTCGAAGGCCGCCCAGTGACAACGACGTCGCTGGGTGGGGGTTCCGGTGCCGTCGCCTCATCGGCGCACGCGGGCTGCCAACGTTTCCGGGGCACTGACCCGCTTATCACCGGTCGGAGCCGACGGGCGCTCGCCGCAGACCTCGGCCACGCAGACACGGCGGGCGGGATCCCCGAGGCGCGGTGGATGCGGGCGATGACCTTCGAACGGCTGGTCCGCGGACACGAGTTCGCGAGCAAGACCGCCACGACTGCTGTTGGCGAGCTCGGGCTCCCCCGCCCCAGCGAGGTTGTCGTCGCCAACGCCCGCATCAGCGTCGAGACCACCGCGGCACACCTCACGTCGGCCCACGACCGCGCCGTCGCGTCCGGTTCGGCGACACTGGTCTACGGCCTCGCCGTCCCCTTTGCCGGCTTTGAAGGCACAGCCGCCACCGAGGTCAAGCCCGACTTCGCCGTCGTCGCACCTCATACCCAAGGGGGTGGCTCCTGGTTGATCTTGGGCGACGCCAAGGACTACGAACGGGTTCGCTCGCGCATCGACGACACCCGGATGCTCAAGGGCTTCCTTCAGGTCGCCGTAGGGGCAGAGTCGTGTGCGGTCTGGTCGCGACTACCACCGCGGATGGCAGTTCACACTCACGGCGTGCTTGCGGTTCCGCGCAACGCCTTCCTGCAGCCGCAGGCCGTGGTCGAGGACCTCACCGATCACCGCGAGGAGGTCAGGCTGCGCCTCGAGGAGCGCCGCAATGACGCCGCGGCAGCCCTCGGCGCGGGCACCGCTTCCGCCTCCGAGATCGTCACCCACCTCGAAGCTGCCTTCGACCCGGCCTCGTGTGCCACGTGCACCCTATTCACCTTCTGCCGCGAGCAGCTTCGCGCCTCCCTGGACCCGGCAGACCTGCTCGTCGAGCTCGGAGTGAGCCGCGACCACCGCCGCGCTGGACTCGAGCTGGTCGACGGCAGCGGAACAGGCGACAGCCTCCCACAGTCCGTTTCCGCCACCATCACCGCGTCGCTGACGGGGCATGCACAGCCGACCGGACGGCTTCGCGTGGACCAGGCAGGGCAGTCCGGAACGATCAACGTGGTCCTCGCCAAGTCGGACGCTGCCGCACTCGGTGTGCACGGCCTGTCCCTGCGCTCCGATGGGGGGCCCTGGGAACCGCACGTCTACGACGATCCCCAGTCCGCCGACACCCGCCGGGACGTCATGCACACGCTCGGCGAAGCACTTGCGCGGACACTTCCGGCTGAGGATGCCGAATCAGTCGGGGCCGCGCATCTCGTGGTCCCGGATGCCGCAACGGCGGACATCCTCGTCTCGATCGCGGACAACCTCGCAGGCGTCGAGCTGAGCCGCTTGCGCTGGGAGCGTGATGTTGCGGCAGGCCGGCCTGCGCTGACGTTCGACGGCGAACAGGCGGTGATTCCGCCGCCGCTCGGCCAGACGGCCCGCATCGCGGTGTCCTTCCTGCTGGAGGCCGATCGCGCCCGCGCGTTCATCCTGCGGAGCGCGATCATCGACCTGCAACGCGTGCTCGTCGGACAGGTCGTTCCCGGCGGCCCAGCAGTCAACTCCGGCCGTCTGGACTACGTGGTCGGGTGGGCACGCACTCTCACCGGTGAGGCGCTGGACCACCGGAGGTTCGCCGACCACATCGAGAGCGCAACGCACACGCCCGGGGCTCGCCTGACCAACGCCCGCTCGGACACGATCCACGCGGCGTTGACGGGTGGGCGTGCACATCCCTCTGCACCAAATCGCGCGGATGCCGACCAGTACGTCCAGCTGGTGACCGAGGAGCTTGCCTACAAGGCCGACGTGCTCGACGAGGCGCTGCATGCGCTCGCCCTGTTCCCCGACTCGGCGCTGCGGTCGGCCTACCGCGAACTTGAGGAGCGCGCGCAAGACGTCTGGCGACGCCGTCTGAACTGCCACGCCTCCGACCTGGTGCGCTTTGGGCGTACCTACCGGTTCTGGCGCAACGCCCAGGTAGAGATGATCGACAAGGACAGGATGTGTGCGACTCAGCTCGCCGCCCTGAGCAACCCCCAGGTTGCGCACGACCTCGCGGCCGCCGCGGGCACCCGCGAGGTCGCCTTTGCGACCGTCCTGTCCATCGATCCGGTGACGATCGCCGTAGAGTCACGCCGCATCGGCGACGGGGATCGCATCGTCATGCTCACGCGCAACGGCGCACCCGCGGTCGAGGACCGGAGCGTCACGATCGACGTCTCGGGTGGTTCGTTCCGGCTCGACGGCATGAGCATCGGTCCGCTCGAGGAGCTCGACCCGCCGCGGACACGGACATTCACGTGGATCCCCCAGACCTCGCCCGGGCTAGACGTCGGAGACCGGATCGTCATCGCGCGCTTCAGCTGGTTCTGCACTCTCAAACGAAATCGGTACCTCAACGTCGGCAAGCCCCCGGCCGACACGACGGGAGCTCCACAACCGTCCTGCACAGCCAACACCTACGCGGAGGCCCCTGAGGAGCACGAGTGGTGCTGCCGCCCGCACGAGATTGCGGAGGCCCGGTTCGCGGACCTGCTGGCCGAACGCCGCGAGCGCGGTGAGCTCAATCCGGAAGCGTGGCCACCTGTGCGCGACGACGATGCCTTCGAGACTCCAGCGGCCGGATCGGCAACCGGGGACCCCTACCGCGAACCTCAGGAGCCCCCTCCCGGCGACCTGACGATCGACGACCTGGACTGAGTCCGTGACTACTTTCACCCCTCCCACCGCGCCCGTCGCGGATGGGGTCCACCACGAACAGGCAGCGACCGGCAACGCCGAGCTCGCTGAGGCAGCCAGCGCGGAACTGGCCGCAGTGCTCTCGGGCCACTCCACCATGAAACGAATCCTGATCAAGGCGGCCGCTGGGGCCGGCAAGTCGTTTGTACTGAAACGACTCGTCTCGGAGGCGGCCGCGAACCGAGGCTGCGAACGCGCCGCCGTCGTCGCCTTCACCAACAAGCAAACCTGGCCGTTGGCCAACAGCCTGGGTGCTGCCCTCGGCTCCGACCGCGTCTGCCTGCTCGCCTCGAAGAACGCCTTCCCCACCGTGCCGGACGAAGTCCGCCAAGCCGCCACCGTCGTCGCAAGGACTGGCGACATTCCGGCGACCACCGCCGTGGTCATCGGCACGTGCAGCCGCCTGGGCGCTCCACGGGAGGGCACGCGCCTACGAGAACACCTGGGGGCGGTGGGTGAGAGCGAGTCACCGTTTGACGCGTTGTTCGTGGACGAAGCCTGGCAGATCCCGCACCACCTGTTCGACAAGGTCAACCGGCTTGCTCCGGTGTGGGTGGGCGTCGGGGACGTCGGTCAGCTGCCTCCGCTCGAGGTCGGCGAGAATCCGTGGCGGGGTGACGCGGGCTACAACCCGCTTCGGGCGTGGCCAACGGACTACCTCGAGGACGAGACGACCTGGGCTCGGGAGCTTCCTGCCGTGTGGCGGCCGGCCGCGGGCCACCTGGGACTGTGGCGAGCGTTCTACCCCGAGTGGGCCGCGCTCGATTGCGTGGCAGCGCCGGAAGATCGTGGGCTGGACGTGGGGCCGATGCCTGCGCCCTTCTCGGACGTGTGGCGCCAGGTCGGCACGGGTGTGCCGACGCTGCTCGAGGTGGACGGGCTGGAGGAACCAGAGGCTGCGGACATCGACCTCCCGCTGATGGGGGTGCTTGAGAAGCTGCTGGACGCCTACTTCGCCGCGCGCACCGCGTTGACGACGGCCGGCTACGACAGGGTCGGCGCGCTCTCGGGGACAACCTCAAGGATCGGTCCAGGCTCGGACGGCCCTGATCCCGTGGTTGCGATATTGGCGACGCGCAATCAGGCAGTGGACGATGCCGCGGACGTGGTCGACCGGCTCCGGGAGAAGCACGGCCTGAGCGAGCACGATCTGGTGAGCTCCACCGTGGACTCCTACCAGGGCCAGACCAACGGCATCACGGTCGCGATCCACCCATTGAGCGGCGCCACCGAGCTCGACTCTTTCAACTCTGCCTTCGGCCGCCTGGCGGTCACGTGCACACGCGCAACACACGGACTGCTGCTGCTCAGCCGACCTGGGCTCGACGAGCTGCTCTCGAACGCCCCGGCGCGGCCCGGAACGCCGTTCGGCGAACCCGGGAACAGGCACCTGCCGCGACAGACGCATGTCCGGATCCTCGAGGCCTTCGCGCGCGGCTCGTGGAACTGCGGGCGGTGAGGACGTGGCACGGCTTCATGAGTTGATCGACGCCCAACAGCGTGCGGCTCTCGAGGGGCTGCGGCACTCAGGAACGGAGACTTCAGACTCGCTTGGCGAGGCGAAGGCTCGCCAACCCAGCCCCATGGCCCTTCGCTACTCGAAACCACTGCCCCGAGCGACGCCATCAGGCGTCCCTGACCCGGCCGGTCCGCGACGGACCGCGCGGAAGTCCTCGAGGGCGCCGAAGACGCCCCGCGCGCAGGGCGCACCTGAAGTGGCGTCGCCTACTCCTGCAGCTCAAGATCAGAAGCGGAGCGTTCGTATCCAGAGGGGTGTCACCCACGCGCCTGCGGTTCGCCGGTCGTCCGCCGTCAAGCCATCCCGTTCGAGTCCCACGCAACTGTGCGAGGCAGCTCAGAGGATCTTGAGCTCGTCCCCGCCGCTGACCGCGCTCGAGATCCTCGGCGCAATCGATCGCACAGAACCCACAATTGCTGCGGGCTGGTTCTCGACCGCCGTTGAAAAGCTCCTGAAGCGCCGACCGCCCTTCATCTCAATCGGTCCTCACCAGTGGACCGTACGGGACAGTTCCCCGGACACGGCCGCCATCCCGTCTACTCGAATCAACGCCCGCACCGGCCGTGTTCCACCACCACCGTCGCCCCGCACCCTGCCGTACGAGAAGGATGTACGCACCACCTTTTCGCTGGAGTCGATCGGGCCTGGCCACAGGCTGACCTGGGGTTCCATCTATCACTCGCTCAACGCCCACCTCGACGAGCAGAAGTACGACGGCGTGACCGTCACGCTTCGTGACGGCGGCTCCAAGTGGCATCCGTGGACTGTGCATGCCGACCTCGTCCTCACGTCCTCGCCCAGCTGGACACTCAGCGGATGGATCGCATCGTCCATCGTCACGATGTGCGAGCCCCTGGAGGTTGCCGGCTGGGACATGTGGCAGAGCCCCCACAAGGTCGATTGGGACGATGCGAGCAACTTGGCGCCGGTCACCTATACCGGTGACCTGCTCGCCACATTCCGCGCCCAGACCCGTCGCACCGCAGTCAGGGCGCTGCTGGGCGCTGTCCACGCCATCGCACCGAACGCGCGGCCTCAGGACATCAGCGTCCACGTAACGATGGCGAAGGAGGCGACCGTCAGGACGGCCCGCGAATGGCAGCGCACGTTCAGATCCCTTTTCCCCCATCATCAGCCGACGGCACCCCGAGGGCCTGTCCTCGGTCACTGCATTGTGTGCGGAAATCCCCTCACTCGGAAGGTCAGCGCGGTCCGCGGGATCGGACCCGTGTGTCTCGAACGTGTGCAGGGCCGGAGCCAGTCAATTCTGCGAACCCTTCCCGGCCGGGTGCCGCTGAAGACGGTCGTGGAGTCCACTGTTCCCATCGACTACTGGATACGAGCACGCCCCGTCGATGCGTGGGCGCGACGGCTCGCGCTGAGACGTCCGCATCACTAGGCAGGTGCGGCTGAAGGATCCATTTCTGGTTGAGCGCACGGGAGGAAGGGAAGCATGACTCAACGAAGCGCATGTTCCGGGAGCATCTCTTCACTGAAGAGCGAAATAGTCCTTTTTACCGGCAAGCTGCACGTCAATGGCAAGCCCCTTGTGCGCACGAAGGCCAGCATCCTCGTGCGGAGAATGGGCGTCGCCGACGTGGTGACGGATGAGTCACGTCGAGTCACTCTCATCATCTCCGGCGAACAGTGGACAGGACCGATCGAGGACCCGCGGCGACGCTACAGCGGAAAGCTGGTGAAGCTTGAGGAATGGTCTCGTACGACCGGAAGACATGTGCACGTGATCGATGAAGCAGGTTTCAGCCAGCTCTGCCGTGGGCTGTCAGCGAAATGTCACCCGATGCGACCGCCGACTGAAGGCCCAGCGTCGCGACTCTGACGAGGCGACCGAGCCGCACCGCAGTGCAGTGCCGTCTAAGAGTCCCTGTTGGGCATGCCGTCGGGCCCACACCTCGGGCTCCGCCACGTGCCACGATCATCTCGACCGAGTCCACCGAGGAATCCGACGACAGAGAGCTCCCATGACCGCCTCCCCACCCGGGCACGTGTTCGTCGTCAACGGTTCGCTTGCGGAGCTGGGCGCCGACGTCCTCGTGATTCCGACGGACGCTCATTTCTCTGTCAGGCAGGCATGGCACTCGATCGCGACCGGCCTGGAGCCGGCCCCGGCCGCCGCCAGGATCCGGGAGATGAAGCCCGCGCGGTGGCGCCCCGGCGCTGCTCTGCCCGCAGCACTACCCGTCGGCGAACAGTGGATCTGGTTCGTTGACGCTGCCCGCCCGACGTCGTCCGAGGTCGCGCAAGTCGCGGCCAACGTGATCGAAGGTGTCGCTCACCATCGAGCTGATCTGCGAGCACAGGCACGGAAGGCGGGTCGCGAGCTGCCGCTCGTCGCGATGCCGGTGCTGGGTTCCGCTGGCGGTGGCCACAACACTCACCGCGGAGAGCTGCTGCGTGACCTGCTCACCCAGCTCACACAGGCGGCACGCAAGCACAGCATCGACGTCGCCATTGTCGCCACATCACGCTCCGACTACACGGCCCTGCAACGCCGGCGCCACGACTCCGGCGTCAGCCCCGACCTGCCCGACCACCTGACCGTCGCGGCGAGAGGCTTGGCCGAGCGGGCCGGAGACGGCGAGCTCGCGGTCTTCCTCGGCGCGGGCATCAGCATGGGCGCCGGGCTCCCGTCCTGGGACGGTCTGCTGGATGCCCTCGCCGAGGAACTGAAGTCCATGGGCACTCTGGACGGCATCGACCCGAGCACCTTGTCACCGCTGGAACAGGCAGAGCTGTTCCAGGTCCTGCTCGACTCGCGCACAACCGACGTCGGGCAGGACGACGACGCGAAGTCTCCCCAGACCCTCGGCACGCTCGTGTCCCGGATCATCAAGGACAAGCAGACCAAGCCCGGTCTCGCCCACACGCTGCTGGCCGGTCTGCGTATCCGCGAGGCCGTCACCACCAACTACGACGATCTGTACGAGCGGGCGTTCCGCGCGGCCAAGAGTGACGACAGCACGCTCTCGGTCCTGCCGTGGGCGCCGGCCCCGGGGGACAAACCGTGGCTGCTCAAGATGCATGGAGACGTGGGGCACGAGGGCGCCATCGTGCTCTCGCGCAGCTCGTTCGTCGGCTACGACGCACGCTGGCGCCCCCTCGGCTCGATGCTGGAGTCGATGATGATGACCCGGCACGTGCTCGTCGTTGGCGCGTCGATGACCGACGACAACGTGCTGCGCCTCGCCTACGAGGTCGCGCGGCTGCGCGAGGAACTGGGCGTCACCGGCGAGCCGATCGGCACCGTGCTCGCGGTCAGTCACGCTCCCGCCTTCGCACGGTTGTGGGAGGGTCGATTCACGGTGCTTGAGACCGTCCCCGACGCCGACCGTGCTGCCCTGCCTGCTGACGACGAGGCACGGAAGACCGAGGAGACCACCCGCCAGCTACGCGCCAGCCGGACCCTCGCGATCTTCCTCGACATCCTGGCCATGCACGCCACGCGCGACGCCGCCTATCTGCTGGACGAGCGCTACGCCGATGACGCCGGCGCTGCGGGGCGCGACCTGATCAAGGACGCGCGTGACTTTGCTGAGCGAGCTCACCAGGCCGGCTCCTCGTGGAAGGCGCTCGCCAAAGCCCTGGACCAGCTCGGCGCGAACGAAGGACGCCCGGATCATCGCGACGGCCCACCGTAGGTCTACCAGAACGCCACAACCGAGTGCTCACCCCAGCGGCTCGCACACCTCCGTGAGCAGCCCGTCCTCGCTGACCTCGGCCGGGGTGGTCAGATAGAGGTTGAACGCCTTGCTCGCCAGAGTCCCGTCGCCGCGAACGGACAGGCCTTCTGCCGCGATGCGCGCGTTGATGAGGTCGTGCGCCTCGCTGATCTGGTCGTACGGTCCCCGCACGTGCGCGACGAGACAGTCGCGTTCGGGCAGCTCGTGGATCTCCAGCGGCGCCTCGGCGCGTGTGCCCGGTGCGACGGGGAGGAAGATCGACAGGTCGACGTCGCGCTCGGTGTACTCCTCGTCGTGCTCGATGACGCCGCACGGGCCGATGGGTGCGATGGATCGGGCGGCGAGAAGCGACGTCGCCTGGTCCCAGAGCTGGTGCTCGTCCGCGTACGTCGGGACGGTGCCGCGCAGGGCGACGACGGTCATCGCGGGGACGGTGGTGCGAGTGATGGTGATCGACACGTGTTCTCCTTGGTCGAGCAAACGAGTGATGAGGGACACCCGTCTCTGGGCTGCGCGCTGCTCCTCGACCAGGCTCTCGCGCTGCAGCTGCAGCGCGTGGGACCAGGCCGGGGCACCGCGGGCGGCGAGGAGGATGGCGATGGCGGAGACGCCGAACCCGACGTCGCGAA